>JANPKU010000149.1:0-23784 GCA_031426215.1 Actinomycetes bacterium | reverse complement strand
GCTCGTATGCCTCACTGGGCGATCGGTACCATCTGTTCGTGACCGACAACCGACGGATCTGGCGTGACGCATTCGATGAGTCGACGTTGCGTCCTGGTCGGTTTGCGACGATGTCGGGGGTGGCGTTGGAGCCGGTGTACGGCCCTGATGATGGCGAGTTTCCTGGGGTGTATCCCTATACGCGGGGTCCGTACGCGTCGATGTACCGGTCACGGTTGTGGACGATGCGCATGTTCGCCGGTTTCGGCACCGCCGAGGACACGAATTGGCGGTTCAAGGAGATCATCCGCTCCGGTGGTGACGGGCTCTCGACGGCGTTCGACATGCCGACGCTGTTGGGGTTGGATTCCGACGACCCCATGTCGTTGGGCGAAGTCGGACGCTGCGGCGTCGCGATCGACTCGATGGCGGACATGGAAGACTTGTATGCCGGTATCGATCTGGGTGGGATCACCACCTCGATGACGATCAACTCACCGGCGGCGCCGATCTTCGCCATGTTCGTGGCCCAGGCCGAAAAGGCCGGTGTGCACCGCTCCCGTCTGGGTGGGACGTTGCAGAACGACATCTTGAAGGAGTACCAGGCGCAAAAGGAGTTCGTGTTCCCACCGCGCCAGTCGATGCGTCTGGTGCGTGACACGATCAAGTTCACTGCGGCGGAGATGCCGCGCTGGCATTCGATCTCGATCTCCGGCTACCACATCCGCGAAGCCGGATCCACCGCTGCCGAAGAGTTGGCGTTCACCCTGGCGAACGGGTTCGCCTACGTCGAACTTGCGCTGCAGGCCGGATTGCCGATCGACGCGTTCGCCCCCAGGCTCAGTTTCTTCTTCAACGCCCACATCGATTTCTTCGAAGAAATCGCCAAACTCCGCGCCGCACGGCGCATCTGGGCGCGTTGGATGCGCGACCGCTACGGCGCACAACTCGAACGGTCACTGCAATTGCGGTTCCACACCCAGACCGCCGGGGTGTCACTCACCGCGCAGCAACCCGAGATCAACATCGTTCGCACCGCCATCGAAGCACTCGCCGGTGTGCTCGGCGGCACCCAATCACTGCACACCAACTCGATGGACGAAGCACTCGCCCTGCCCACCGAGAAAGCCGCCCGCATCGCGCTACGCACCCAACAGATCATCGCCCACGAAACCAACGTCACCCACGTCGCCGACCCGCTCGGCGGGTCGTACTTCGTCGAAGCACTCACCGACGAAATGGAACGCCAAGCCGAAAAGATCTTCGCCACACTCCACGAGTTCGGCGACGGCTCAATGCTCGACGGCGTCATCGTCGGCATCGACGAGAACTGGTTCCAAGGCGCCATCGCGGACTCCGCATACGAACTCGAACGAACCTTCAACACCGGCGAACGCATCATCGTCGGCGTGTCCGGATACACCGACGGCAACGACGACGACGACCTCGACATCCTGCGCATCTCCAACGAAGACGAAACCCGCCAACGCAAACGCCTCGCCGCCATCCGCCACGACCGCGACCAAACCACCGTCGACAACGCGCTCACCAAACTCCGCACCGAAGCAGCCGACCCCAACATCAACCTGATGCCCACCCTCATCGAAGCATCCCAGGCCTACGCCACCCTCGGCGAAATGATGGGCGCCATGGCCGACATCTTCGGCCGCCACACCGAAGTCCCCGTGATCTGAGCCACGAGGCCAACATGAGCGAACGAATCCTGGTTGCCAAGGTCGGACTCGACGGCCACGACCGCGGCATCAAAGTCGTCGCCCGAATCCTACGCGACGCAGGCTACGAAGTGATCTACACCGGACTGTTCCAGACACCCCAAACCGTGGCCGCAGCCGCCGTCGACGAAGACGTCGACGCCATCGGGTTGTCAATGCTGTCAGGAGCCCACATGACCCTGGCACCACTCGTCGTCAACGAGGTACGCAAACTCGGCAGCGAGATCCCCGTGGTCGTCGGCGGCATCGTCCCCAAACAGGACATCGAAGCATTGCTGACCGCCGGCATCGCCGCAGTGATCACCCCCGGAGCAAGCGCCGACCAGGTCGTCGCAACCATCCGCAACGTCCTCGCCGGCTGATCTGGTCCCCACTGCCCTGGGCGCGGAGGACCACGATGGTCAGAGACGGCGGGAGTACTTGGCGGGACTGCGGCCGTGTTCGTCGACGAGTCCGAACTCGTCGCCGAGATCTTCCACCCACTGGATCGAGCCGGAGCGCTCCATCAGGTCGTCCGCCGTCGCAAGCGCGGCAACGCAGCGGCCCACGACCAGCGGAGTCTGGGCGCCGTCCAGGTCGGTGTCGCGCTTGCCTGACCATTCCACGATGAACTCGGTCGAGACCGTTCCGGGGTAGAGCGTGACGACGGCGATCCCCTTCGGTTCGAGTTCGACTGCCATGTCGGCACCGAGCCGGTCGAGACCTGCCTTGCCGGCCCCGTACGACGAACTGAAGTGATAGCTCTGTCCGCCGGGCGACGAGACGTTGCAGATGAACCCGCCGGGTCCCGCCTCGAACAGCAGCGCAGCGGCGTGCCACGACGCCACGTAGTGCGCACGCAGACCGATGCCGACCTGGTCGTCCCAGATCGAGATCGGATGGTCCCAGAATCCACCGCCCCACGCCGGCGGGTCGGGGATCTTGTAGACGTTGTTGACCAGGATGTCGAGCTTGCCCGCATCGGTACGAACACGATCGAACAACGCCGCGATCTGGGCATCATCACCGTGGTCGGTCTGTACGGCGATGCCGTGGCCACCCGCTTCGTCGACGAGTGCTGCAGTGCGGTCGATGGTGAGTTCTCCCGATCCGGTGCTGCGACCCGTGATGTAGACCGTGGCGCCCTGCTCGCCGAGCGCCACGGCAGTACCGCGGCCGATTCCCCGACTCGATCCCGTGACGACGGCAATCTTGCCGTCGAGTGGCCCGGCCATCAGCTCGCACCCGCGGGTACGACGTCGACGTCGAGACGGGTGAGGCCTCGCAACAGGAAGCTCGGGAAGTACTGGAACTCGTTGCTCTCGGGCAGCGAGAAGCTGTCGAGTCGGCTCGACAACTCCTCCAACGCCACCTTGCCCTCCAAACGGGACAACGCCGCTCCGAGACAGAAGTGGATCCCCTTGCCGAATGCGAGGTGATCGCGCAGTCTCTCGCGGTCCGGGTCGAAGCCGTCAGGATCGGGATACAGCGACTCGTCACGGTTCGCTGAGGCGAACACGATCACGAGCCGCGCCCCCTCAGGGATGTGGACGCCACCGAGTTCGTGATCTTTGGTGCTGATCCGGAACATGCCCTGCGTCGGCGTCGACAGTCGCAACGCCTCTTCGATCACCTGTGGGGCCCGCGATGGGTCGGCCTTGAGTTGCGCCCACTCATCGGGGTTCTCCGCGAGCAGTCGCATCGTCTCGGTGAGCAGCTTGGTGGTGGTCTCGTTACCCGCGACCAGCAGCTGCTGGATGATGCTCAACATTTCGGGCACGTCGAGCGGGCGCTTGTCGGTGACTTCGGGGTCATCGGCGTCCACCCTGGCATTGAGCAGGTTCGTCAACAGATCATCCTGCGGCTCGCTCCGTCGGCGTTCGAGTTCGGACGCGAAGTAGTGCTGGAACTCGTTGACACCCCGCTCGGCCTCGAGCCGTTGCTCGAGCGAGATGTTGGTGCCGATACCGGCGATCGAGTCGTCGGACCACCGCTTGAAGTCGGCCAAGCGAGAATCGGGCACGTTGAGGGCGTGAGCAATCACCTCGACCGGCAGCGGTACACCGAACTGCTCGACGAATTCGATACGACCGCTGTCAATCCACGAGTCGATCAGCCTGGTGGTGATCGACCGGATCACCGGTTCGAGCTCGGCGATGACCTTCGGCGTGAACGCCTTCGACACCAGCCTGCGGTATCGGGTGTGGTCGGGCATGTCAGCGGTGAGCATCGTGGGCACCCGCGGGTACCCATCAGCCATCACTGCGGCCATCTTCTCTCGGGCGTCCGACGGCAGCGGCATACTGGCACCACCGAACAGCGACGAGTACGTCGCCGGGTCACGCAACACCTGCATCACCAACTCATAGTTGGTGACGAGATACATACCGACCGACTCGATCTGCATCACCGGCTGCTCGTCGCGCATCTGTGCGTAGTGCGGGAACGGGCACTGCATGGCCGCCGGATCGAACGGGTTGAAGGTTGCCAGGTCGCTCATGGTGTTTCCTTGGTGGTCATGGTGGTTCCTCGGGATTGGTTGTTCACAGCTCGGACAGCATGTTCTTGAGCATCGGCAGCTCCATCCCTCGCGCCATGATCTCGTCCATTCCGCCGACCACACCGGTGATGTTGGCCAGCACGATGTGCTCGAGACCGTTTCGGGCGTAGCCCTCGAACTGGGTTGCCAGTTCCTCGACGTTGCCGACGAACAACACTTCGCAGACCATCTCGAACGGGATGGTGTTGGCGACATCTCGGAGTTCGTCGGCATCGAGGTCGTGGATGATCACGTCGACGAACCCCTTCGAGTCGTTGCCCAACGGGTGCGTGAGGCCGTGCGACTCCCAGATGTGGCCCATCGCGAACAGACCGAACAACTTGCCCAAGGGCTCGCGCTCGAACATCTCGGCCGCAGCATCCTGGCTCTCGGCGAACAGTACGAACGGCAGCAACGAACTGACCGGCGCAGGGCGTCCTGCGGCAGCGGCGTGCTCGGCGATGATCTGTCGTTTCTCGCCGTACTCCTCCGGCTTCATCCACCACGCAGGGATCCAACCGTCGCCGTACTCGCCGGTCAGTCGCAACATTCGTGGGCCGTGACCAGCCACCCACACCGCCGGACTCCCGCGACCTTCGGCCTGGAGCGGCAGACCCATCCGACCCACTCCCCCATCGGCCATCACACCACGATCGAGCAGCGAGCGAAGATCGCGCAGCACGTCTTCGAGGATCGAGACCGGCTTGTCGAAGGGATAGCCGAACGGCAGCAGACTCTCGGCCTCGCCGGAGCCGATCCCGAGGATGAAACCGCCGGGGTTGAGGTCGTTGAGCGTCAGCGCCGTCCGAGCCAGGTCGGCTGCACCTCGGCGCGTGGCGTCGGTGACCGAGATGCCGAAGGGGCGGTCGGTCATCGTGCCGACGACAGCTCCGTAGCAGAATGGGTCGTAGAACGCGTCCGGGTCGGCGGCCAGGTCCGACAGTGGGATCTCGCTCCACAGCTTGGGGTGGAAGACACCGAGGATGTGATCAGGCGACCAGTACGAGTCGAATCCGACCTGTTCGTAGACCTCCAACATCTGCGCCGTGCTCCCGAAGGGGAACTGTGACGGGAGATTGATTCCAACCTTCATGAGATGCGTTCCGTTTCGTTGATGATGGGTTCATGGACTGGTGCGTGCGGGTCAGTTTCCAGTGAGCCGTTCGACGATCGGCGCCACCGACTCGACTGCCGATCCCCCGAAGGTGACGTACGAGATCCCGTAGGTCTCGCGCCGCTCGACGAGTTGTTCGCAGATCGAATCGACTGAGCCGATCAGCGCATGCGGGTGCACGGCGAACTGCTCCGGCTCCATCGCGAACATGGGTGCCATCTTCGCCAACGTCGCATCGCGCTGATCGGTGACCACCGTGAAGTAGGCGCCGATCTCGATCTCGAGTTGGTCGAACCGATCGCCGGCACCGGCACGGATCCAGTCGATCTTCTGAGCGGTCAACTCTGCGGTGCTGCTGCCGACCCCGGCCGCTCCGATCTTGCCGGACGAGTTGTCGAAGTTGAGGCTCACGATGTCGGCCTCGCGACCTGCGATGCCGAGCACCCGCTTGGCACCTCCGCCGATCATGATCGGCGGATGAGCGTTCGCCGGTTTGGGCACCCCTTCGAAGCCGGTCGCTCGAACGTGTTGCCCCTGGACGTCGACGGGGCCGTCGCCGAAGTGGGCCCGGATCAGCTCGATGGTCTCCTCCATCCGATCGAGGCGCACACCCGCGTTGTCCCATTGCACACCCATCGCCTCGTACTCACCCTGCAGCCAGCCTGCGCCGATTCCGATCTCGAGGCGCCCCTCCGAGAAGAAGTCGAGGGTGGCGAGCTCTTTGGCGAACATCACGGGCTGGCGGTAGTCGACGCAGAACACTCGGGCGCCGATGTTGATCGTGCTGGTCGCCTCGATCGCCACGGCCATCGCCGGCATTGCGGCCACGTCTTGAACGGGATGGTTCGTTGCGGCCAGCGCCGGACCCGGCCCGATCACGTGGTCGGCCACGCTGAAGGTGCTGAACCCCAGCGACTCGGCACGCCGGGCCTGGTCGCGCCAATGCCCGGGGCTGGTGGCGCTATAGCTCTGCAGCCCGAATCGGAACGGCCGGCTCACGACGAAAATCCTCCGACAGCGTGAGCGTGCATGTGTGGTTCCCCCCGGATGTCGTCGATGATCGCTGGCAGACTGCCCGCTGCGATGCGAAACTAGCCGACGAGTTAGTTTACGGACGTACGGAAACTACGAAGGGCTCGCGCATGCCATCATCAGCACCCGGATCCACGGCCGACTCGAACTCGGCCGACTCGAACACGGCCAGGACCACCCACACGTTCTGTCGAGTGTGCCATGCGAGCTGTCCGATGGAGGTCGACGTGGTCGACAACCGCGTGATTGCCGTGCGTGGCGTGATGGACGACCCGCTGTTCGAGGGCTACACCTGCATCAAGGGGCGCCAGATCCCCGATCAGATGGTCGACCCGAAACGCCTACGCGCTCCACTGCGGAGGCGCCCCGACGGCACCTTCGAAGAAGTGACGAGTCCTGATGCACTCGACGAGATCGCTGCAGAGCTCCGCCGGATCATCGACACCTACGGCCCGCGTGCGGTCGCCTCCTACACCGGCACGGGCGGCTATCAGAATTCCGTCGCCGTTGGCGCAGCACGGGCCTTCCATCAGGGCCTGGACTCGGTCTCGTTCTACACATCGGTCACGATCGACCAGCCGGCCAAGGGATTGGCGATGTTCCGTCTCGGAGGCTGGGAGGCCGGGTACCAGAGCTTCACCGACTCCGACGTGCACATGGCGATCGGGTACAACTCGATGGTCTCGTCGTACGCCCCGATCGGCGGGCTGCAGGGCACGAACCCGTTCGTCGTGATGCGCCGCCGCAAGGCCGAGGGGATGAAGCTCATCGTCGTCGATCCCCGCCGGACCGAACTGGCCTCGTTCGCCGACATCCACCTCCAGGTCCGCCCGGGCGAAGACCCCACGCTGCTGGCCGGGATGATCCGCATCGTGCTCGACGAGGGCTTGCAGGACCACGAATTCTGCGAGCGATGGGTCAGCCAACTCGACGAGCTGGCTGCAGTGGTCGACGGGTTCACGCTCGACCTGGTCGCCGAACGCTGCCAGCTCGACCCCAACGATGTGGTCGCTGCTGTCCGGATGTTCGCCGCCGGCCCGAAGGGCACCGCCGGCACCGGCACCGGCCCGAACATGGCTGCGCATTCGAGCCTCACCGAGCACCTCACCGTGGTGCTCAACACCATCCTCGGCCGAGTCAACCGCGAAGGCGACCTGCTCGAGAACGGCCTGCTGCTGTATCCGGAGATGCCCGCACGGGCGCAGGCCACTGCACCCCGGGCTCCCGCCAGCGGGCCGCCGTCACGCATCCGCGGGCTGCGCGGCTATCGAGGCGAGATGCCCACCGCAGCGCTCTCCGAGGAGATCCTGACGCCGGGCGACGGTCGCATCCGAGCATTGATCGTCAGCGGCGGCAATCCGGCAGTCGCCTTCCCCGACCAGGAACTCACGCTGCAAGCCCTCGCCGATCTCGAACTCCTCGTGGTGATCGACTACCGCATGACACCAACGGCGGAACTCGCCCACTATGTGGTGGCTCCGACGCTTGCGCTCGAGCGAGCCGACGTGCCGCATCTCATGGACCGCTGGTTCCGTCAGCCGTACACCAACTACACCGAGCCAGTGGTCGAACGAGACGGTGACGTGCTCAACGAATGGGAGGTGTTCTGGGAGCTCGCATCACGACTCGGCAGTGACCTCCCCCTTCCCGGCGGATCGCCGGACATGACGGTGCGTCCGAGCACCGACGAGATCATCGACCGCACCTACGCCGGCTCACGCATGCCGCTCGACGAGGTCCGGGCGAACCCGCGCACGGTGCACCCCGACATGCGGATCGTCGTGCAGCCTGCCGACGAAGGAGCGACTGCCAAGTTCACGCCGGCCCCAGACGACTTCGTTGCCGAACTGACCGACCTGCTCACCAATCCGACGGCGCTCGGCGATGTCGACGTCGCCGAATTCCCCTTCCGCCTGATCAGCCGGCGCTTGAAGCACGTGCTGAACTCGACGGGGACCGAGCTCCCCGGCCTCGCCCGAAAGGGCACCACCAACCCTGCGTACATGCACCCTGACGACGTCGCCGAACTCGATGTCGTAGCCGGTGACCTCGTCGAGATCACCTCGCCGAGGGCCTCGATCATCGGGGTGGTGCAACCGTCCGACGATGTCAAACGCGGGGTGATCTCGATGGCGCACTCGTGGGGAGGGCGGTCGCTCACCGACGAGAAGGTCCGCGACATCGGCACGCCCACGAGCCGACTCGTGTCGGTCGACGCCGGCCACGATCCCGTGACCGGCATGGTCGTGTCCAGTGCCATCCCGGTCAAGGTTCGTCGAGCGGCGGAGATGCTGTGAGCAGCGACATCGATCGGCGGCCAGACACGGCCCCGTCGTACGGGCGCTACGCGCAGCCTGACGAACCCGACCACTACGGCAAGCCGTGGGAGCCCGACTGGCACCAGGTGGCCGGCCGACTGTTGACCCATCTCGACGAGAACACCACCGACTCGCTCGACGACACGATGTCGATCCCGGTCGACAACTACCTCGACCCCGACCGCTGGGAACGCGAGGTCGAAGCGCTGTTCCGCAATCGACCGGTGATTTCCGCGATGAGCGCGCACCTCCCCGAGCCCGGCTCATATCGCTCCATCGACATCACCGGAGTCCCGGTCCTCACCGTTCGCCAGTCCGATGGCAGCGTCAAAGCGTTCATCAACGCCTGTCGGCATCGAGGAGCGCAGGTGGTCGGCGAGGGCTGCGGCCAGGCTCGTCGGTTCACGTGTCCCTACCACGCGTGGAGCTACGACACTGCTGGTGCGCTCGTCGGGGTCTCTGGACGAAACAAGTTCGGCGACGTCGACACCGACACCCACGGGCTCACCGAACTCCCGTGCACCGAGCGCAGCGGCCTGGTGTTCGTCGTCTTGCGCCCGGACGGCGAACTCGACCTCGACCAGTGGTTGGGCGGGTACGACACCGCGCTCGATCAAATCGGGCTCGCCGACATGGAGTTCCTCGACGAGCGAGTCCTGATCGGTCCGAATTGGAAGATCGCCTTCGACGGCTACGTCGACGGCTACCACCTCGACATCTTGCATCGCGACACGCTCGGCCTCGACGTGATGGGCAACGTGATGACCTGGGACGCGTGGGGCCCGCACCAGCGCGTGGCATTCGCACGGCGAGTCACACCCGACCTGCGCGACATGGCCCCGGCCGACTGGGAGCCCGCCAAGTACGTCGGCTTCGTCCACACGGTATTTCCGCACATTTCCGTCGCCGGCAACGGCGGAGGCGGCGCCATGGTCAGCCAGCTGTTCCCCGGCCCCACCTCCGATCGCTCCCGCACGGTGCAGACACACCTGATCGCGAAGAACGCCTCGGACGAGCAACGAGCCGAGACACTCAAGCGGGCCGACTTCCTCGAATGGGTCGTCAACGAAGAGGACTACAAGACCGGCCTCGGCATCCAGTCGGCGCTGGCGTCGGGAGCGAACACCGAGTTCGTGTTCGGCCGCAACGAGCCGGGCAACCAGATGTTCCACCGCTGGGTCGACGACCTCGTCGAGTCCACCCCGGCCACTGCCAGGAAGGGCCACGGATGGCACGAGTAGGCATTCCCGACGGCGAAGGCAGAGAGGCATCGCGCATCTGGCAGCTCGCGCCCCACATGGGGGCGGGACTGCACGCGATGAGCGAGGCGGTCTACGAGCGCTCCAGCCTCCCGATCCGCGAACGAGAAGTCGCGAGGATGCGCATCGCCCAACTGAACGAGTGCCACGTTTGACTGAACACTCGGGCTGCATCGGCGATGCAGCAAGGCATGACCGACGAGCTGTACCAGCACGTCCACCAGTACCACGACCATCCCGACTTCACACCCCGTGAACGCTTGGCGGCCGAGTTCGCCGAACAGTTCGCCATCGACCACACCGGGATCGACGACGCGATGTGGGATCGGCTGCACGAGTTGTTCTCCGACACCGAGATCGTCGAGTTGACGGTCACCGTCGGCTTCTGCGTGGGCATCGGCCGGGCATTCCAAGTGCTCGACGTCGCCCGCGACTTCGACGTGCTGTGGAGCCGCGAGCCCGCAGCTCCCCCGGCGACCACCGACTAGCTGGAGGGCGTCACGTGACGAAGCGGCATCCACCAGTCGGCGATCACTGCGGCGAAACGCGCCGTGTAGGCAAGGGTGAGATCGTCCGAGCCGGTGAGCGCTGGTTGCATCTCGGTCGGCGGCAGCTCACACGCGCCCCCGACCGGGTCGAGCCATTCGAGTCGGAGGCGCTCGATCAGAACGCCGAGCTGGGGCGATGCCGTCTCGTGGTGGTCGCTGGTCTGATGAGCGATGAAGGCTCGATGATCGTCGAACGCGAGCAGCGTGTAGTACGTACGGGGTTCGGATCCCCTCCAGTACTCGTAGCGCCGAACTCCCGTCTCGGTCGCATGTGTTCGTTCGTGCAGCGTCCTGGCCAGCTCCTCGAACTCCTCCTCGCTTCCGGGTCGAACCGTGATGTGAGCCAGCAACGTCGCCATCGCGTGATCGTACGAGCCCGCCGCTGCACACCTCGGGCCCTGGAGGCCACATGACCACCGACGACATCGACCTGTTCGACCCGATGACGCAGCAGGATTGGTTCCCGGTGTACCGGCGCCTCCGCGAAGAAGCTCCGGTGTATCAGATACCTGGATCGAACACGTTCGTGATCAGTCGGTACGCCGACGTGATGCACGTGTTGCGCCACCAGGACGTGTTCCCCAGCGGAACCGGCGTGACCACCCGTGACTCGCCGGCCCAGCGCGTCTATCTCGCACGGGGATGGGACCGCCTGGCGCCGCTCGGCACGAACCCACCCGATCATCGGCACTACCGGGCGCTGGTCGACTCGTACTTCGACCGGAACGGATCCGAGCGTTACCGAGCTGAGATCCAACGGGTCATCGACGAACTCCTCGATGACATGACCGGCGCCCCTTCCGCAACGATCATCGCCGGGACCGGCGACTACATGGCCGAGTTCGCACTCCCGCTGCCGGTGCGAATGATCACCAGCACCCTCGGATTTCCCGACACCGACATCGACCAGCTCAAGGCGTGGTCAGCGGCGTGGGTTCTCCCCTTCGCTGGTGGTTTGAGCGACGAACAGCACGTGTGGGTGGCCGAACAGGTCGTCGAGTTCCAGACCTACATCGAGGAGCACCTGCGCGAGAAGCGGGCTCATCCCGGCGACGACGTCCTGTCGGCGTTGGCGGTCGCCCGCTTCGACGACGAACGACCCCTGACCGATCCGGAGATCATCTCCATCATCGATCACCTGTACATCGGCGGCAACGAAACCACCACGTTCGCGCTGACGTCGGCGCTGTGGATCCTGCTGCGCGAGCCGGGGTTGTACGAACGGGTGCGCGCCGACCACTCGCTGATCGAGCCGTTCGTGGAAGAAACGCTCAGGCTCGAATCACCGACCCAGGGCCTCTACCGACGCGTCGCACGGGACACCGAACTCGCAGGGGTCGCCCTGCCCGAGGGGGCAACGGTGCACATCCGGTATGCGGCGGCCAACCGGGACCCGGCGATGTTCCCGGAACCGGACTCTGTCGACCTCGACCGGGCCAACGGTCGGCGGCACCTGGCCTTCTCGCTCGGCGAGCACCACTGCCCGGGCGAAGGACTCTCACGCCTCGAGCAACGCATGGCCCTTCACACGGTGCTCGATCGCCTCCCCGATCTCCGACTGGCCGCCGGCAACGACTTCGCCCACGCGCCAGGCTTCGTGCTGCGGGCCCTCGATCGGCTCGACATCGAATGGGGTCACGACCAGTCGGTGGCGGGCAACTCTCGCTCGGGGTAGCCGCCTGGCGGCAGCGCGCTGATCGGACCCTGCAGGATGTGGCCGCCATCGACGGACAGGCAGACGCCGGTGATGTACGCCGCAGCGGGTGATGCCAGGAACACCACGGCATTGGCGATGTCGCTCGGCCGACCGGGGTACGGCAAGGGCACACCAGTCATGTCGGCACCGACCTCGTCGTCGTAGGTCGACTCCCAGCCTTCGGTGCGAAACGCACCGGGAGCCACCGCGTTGACACGAACGCTCGGACCCCATTCGAATGCCAGGGTGCGGGTCAGTTCCACCACACCAGCACGGGCGGCCGCACTGTGAGCGATGCCCGGGAGACCACGTCCGACGATCGCCACGATCTGCACGATCGCCCCGCCATTGCCGTCGAGCATCTGGTTGCCGAACACCTGGGTCATCGCCCAGGTGCCGTTGAGGTTCAGATCGATCACGCTGGCCCATCCGTTGGGGCTGTAGTCGCGAGCCTTCTGAGGAAACTGTCCGCCGGCGTTGTTGACGAGCACATCGACCTGACGACGACCGGCCAAGGCCTCGACGGTCTCACGGTTACGGATGTCGACCACGTCGACGCTCACCGCATTGCCCGTACGTTCCTCGATCAGCGCCGCAGCCTGCTCGAGCCGATCGCGTCGACGCGCTGCGATGACGACTTGGGCCCCGACGGCACTGAGACCCTCGGCGATCGCCAGACCGAGGCCCGTACCGCCACCGGTGACGAGTGCAGTGCGTCCTGCGAGAAGGTCCGCTGCGAACGGACTGCTCACACCTCGTCCAGCGCGGCCTCGCCGAGATAGCTGGCCTCGAGCACATGGCGGTTCGCGTTCAGCTCGGCCGCAGTCCCCTCCAGGACGAGTTCGCCGTGGTTCAGCACGTACCCGCGGTCGGCGACCTCGAGCGCCATGTGGACGTGCTGTTCGACGACCAGCACGCCGCAGCCGGTCTGGTCGGCGATGTCGCGCACGATCGGCAAAAGCCGCTCGACGATGATCGGTGCGAGGCCGAGACTCATCTCGTCGACGAGCAGGCACTTCGGATTCGACACGAGTGCTCGTGCCACCGCCAGCATCTGCTGTTCGCCACCCGAGAGCAGACCCGCAGCACGCTTGCCCAGCGGCTTGAGTGCTGGTAAGAGCTCCATCGCTCGGTCGTGCGCGTCGCGTCGGGACTGCCTGTTGCCGGTGAGGCCGAGCCGGATGTTCTCGTCGACGGTGAGATCGAAGAACAACGAACGATCCTCGGGCACGTGCGCCAGACCACGCCGTGCGACCATGTAGGCCTTGTGGCCGTCCACCGGCTCGCCGAGGACCTCGACCGTGCCGGCGACCGGGGCGAGCAGCCCGGAGATCGTCAGCAACGTGGTGGTCTTGCCGGCTCCGTTCGGTCCGAGCAGCGCGACGACCTCGCCTGGACCGACGGACAAGCTCAGATCACGGACCACCGGAATTCCCTCGTAGCCGGCGTACAGGTTACGGACATCGATCAACATCTCGCTCATGGCGTCACCTCCGGTGCGTTCGACGTACTCAACGAGCCGAGCGCAGCTCCCTGAGCAGCCTGCGCCTCGCCTGCAGATTCACCGAGGTAGGCGGTGATCACTGCCGGGTCGGCACGCACCTGGGCCGGTGTGCCGTGAGCGATCACCTTGCCGAAGTCGAGGACGTAGATGTAGTCGCACACATTCAGGACGAGGCCCATGTCGTGATCGATCAGGAACAAGCTGACCCCGAGATCGAGGAATCCTCGGAGATGTTGACCGAGCAGTCGACTCTCCTGGGTGTCGAGACCGGCGGCCGGCTCATCGAGCAGCAGCAGCTTCGGGTTCGCTGCCAGCGCTCGGGCGACGCCGATCAGTTTGCGTTTGCCGTGGCTGAGGTCACTCGGAAGTGCTTCGGCCAATTCGGTGAGACCGAGCGATTCGAGCGCGACGTCGACCTGATCTCGAAACGCATCACCGCCCCGCCCCGGCGTCACGATGTCAGCGAGGAACGAGTACCACTTCGGCCGTTCGGCGGCAACCAGCAGGTTGTCGCGAACCGTGAGATCCTCGAACAACTCGAGCGACTGAAAGGTCCGCACCAGGCCCATCGACGCCCGGGAGTCGGGTCGCTTGTCGGCCAGATCGACGCCGTCGAAGGTGACCCTGCCGCTCGTGACCGGCGTGAAACCGGTGATCGCGTCGATGAACGTGGTCTTGCCGGCACCGTTCGGTCCGATCAGACCGACAAGCTTGCCGCTGTCGCAATCGAGATCGATGTCGTTGTTGGCGTAGAGCCCGCCATAACTGACGGTGAGCCCTTGCGCTTCGAGCAGTGCCATGTCAATTCACCTCTGCAGGGATTGGGGTGTCGTTCGGCGCCATCGGCACCGAACGAGCGGCCGGGTCGTGTGGTTGATGGTCGCCCTGGGCACGTCGCCCGGCGATCACCTGACGGACGGTCGAGCTGATCATCAAGGCGAGTAACGCCCCCAGAATCGGCATCCACAACATCGAGTACGTGTCGACCCGCAACGGCCAGATCAGCCAGCCGATGACATAGCCGACGAGTGCGGTGGGACCCATCCGCCGTCCGACGTCGGCCCACTGGCGTCCGGCTTCGGAGAACGTCGGGGCAATCGACCCGATGACACGAGCGAAACCGAGCACGACCACGAACAGTAGTGCCGCGCTGATCAGGACCCAGAGCTCGACGGATTCGACGAACTTGGCCTTGTAGAGCCACACTGCCGTTCCGACGACGAGGACCGCGAGTCCCGCCTTCACGATCACCTGTCTCGGGCCTCGATAGTTCGTGCGTAGCGTGTCGGCGCCCGGGATTGCCCCGACCAGCCAGTCTCCGAGATGTCTGACCGCTCCGCTGAAGAACGGCGCCACCCCCTCGGGATGCACGATCGCGGTGACGATGATGCCGAGCCCGCTCAGCAGACCGATGTAGCTGTCGATGTTCGTGCCGGCGAAGAAGTAGTTCGAGGTCGTGGGCACGAGCGCCGACAGCAGCATGCCGGCAACGATCGCTCCGTTGATCGACGAGATGCCGGCCAGATACGCAAAGGCGAGCACCGATAGGCTCGCGCCATAGGCGAAGTTGGCCGATGAAACCTCGACCTGCTTGAATCCGAGCATCAGCCCGCCGATTCCAGCGATCGCAGCACTGATCCCGAACGCCAGCAGCTTCGTCTTCGAGACGTTGATGCCGGCCGCCGCCGCTGCACGCTCGTTCGAGCGCACGGCGAGGAACCGCCGACCAGCGCCACTGCGACGCATGTTGGCAACCGCGATCGCACACAGTGCGAGCACGATCGCTCCGAAGATGACGAAGGCGGGATTCTCGTTCTGCTCTCGGGCGCTGCGGGCACCGACGTCGATGCCGAAGATGGTCGGGTCCTTGATGTACGCCGGCACACCCGCACGCAACTGGGTGATCACCTCGTTCTCGAAGTAGATGCCCTGCAGCGCCACGGCCGCGGCAATCGTCACGACCGCCAGTTGCACCCCGCGTATTCGTACCGCAGGGAGCCCGACCACCAACCCGACCACCACGGCCGCAGCGATGCCGATCACCCCAGCGATCGGCCATGCCAGACCGGGGCCGGTCACCGCCACCAGGTTCGAACCACGGCCGATGCCGTCAGCCATCATGCGAGCGGTCACGAATGCTGCGATGCCGGCGAACGACATCTGGGCGAGTGAGATCTGGCCGGTGTATCCCGTGAGGAGCACGATCGAGAGCATCACGATCGAGAGCACGATTCCGGTCTGGATCGAGTTCGCGAAGCGAGTTCGTCCGCCAGAATCTTCGAAGACGAATGCCAGCAGTGTCAGCACGGTGACCCACACCACCGCATGTTCGAAAATACGTTTGGGCTCGGGAGCGAGCGGCAGACGTCGTTCTTCGACTGCGCCTCGTATCGGGAGAGACTTTCCTCGCACATACAGCACGACGATGATGACGAGCAACGGCAAGAAGTTGCGCACACCGGTCTGCATCCAGTCGAGGCTGCCGGCGAACCAGTCTCCCTTGTTCACGTCGAGGAGCGTCTGCACGGCACCGAGTGCCAGCCCGCCGGCGACGGCGATCGGAATCGACCGCAGCGACCCGATCAGGGCTGCGGCGAGGGCCGGCACGATCAGTGCGGTGAGCCCGACCGGGGTGATCGTGCCCTGGATCGGCCCGACGACGATGACCGCGAGCGTGCCGAGGACCGAAGCGATCACCCAGTTGATCGCCGCCAGACGCTGGGGTGAATACCCGAGCAACACGGCGCCCTTCTCGTTGCCGGCTGCGGCGCGGGTGGCAAGGCCGAATCGGGTGAAGCGGTAGCCGAGCCACAGCACCAACCCGGCGATCACGGCGAAGGCGACGACGTAGATGGTGTTGCGTGGAAACACCTTGCCGAGGCCGAGGAAGTTGTCGATGGCGTCATCGGGCACGACGCTGCGGGGTTGCGGAAACGAGTTGCCGAAGTTGATGAGGGCGACACCCTGGAGGTAGAGAGCCAGCCCGAGCGACGCCACCACTTTTCCGAGTGGAGCGGCGTGCCGCAGCGGTCGGAACACGAGGAAGTGGGCGGCGAGGCCGAGGCCAACGGCGAGGAGCAGGGCGAGCACGAGCGACGGCACCATCGGCCACGTGCCGCTGTCGGACAGCGTGATGCGGACCGGCAGGTTGAGCGTTTTGGTGGGCAGGAAGTCGACCCAGGGAAAGAAGAACTCGCCGCGATTCCACGCGGTGTCGAAGGTGAACATGCCGTACATGGCCATGGCGCCGTAACCGAAGTTGATCACGCCCGAGCCCTTGTAGGACACGACCAAGCCGGCACCGAGCATCGCGTACAGCGAGCCCAGGCCGAGGCCGATCAAGAGAGTGAAGATGATGTCGTTCACGCGGCCCCCGGTGGCATCATGAAAATGGGTGGACAGCCGGGTCGGGGCAGATCACGTGGATCAGCCCCGACCCGAGGTTGCTCTCGAGGTGTTCCCTCTATCGACTACTTCGGTCCGGGTCGGAGCGCTGTGCCCGCCACGAGGTCGAGACCGCTGAGTTGCGGGATGGCGTTGACCAGCGTCTTGGCCGCTGCGTCCCACCGATCGACGGCGATCTCGGAGCTGCACACCGCAATGTACGGCGCCGGCGCCGCAGCACAGTTGAGGTTCGGTCCACCGAATGACGGCTCGGAGCCGTCCGTGGCGGCGAGTGCGTCCTTGATCGACTGACCGTTGACGTCGCCTTCGACCTTCTGTGCGGCTTCCCAGATGTTCATGATCGCCGAGAATCCCTGCGTGGCGAAGCCCTTGAACAGGTCGTCCTCGCTCATGCCGTACTCGGCACCCTTGGTCTGGTACACCGTGGCGTTGTCGAGCTGCTGACCCTCGAGGGTCGCCAGGTCGCCGAGCACACCGTTCACCGAACCGGTCACGTAGATGCCGTCGATCAGATCGCCGGCCGCTTCCATGGCGGCGAAGTCCGTGCACGAACCCGACAGCACCAGCGGTGTCTCGGCCGGTGTCCAGCCGAGACGACCCATGGCGTCGACGAGGTTCCAACAGTCGGCGCCCTGGCCGGAGAACATGATCGCGTCCGGGCCGAAATCGAGCACTTCACTCGCCTGCGGCGTAGCGTCCGGAAGCGCCGGGGCAACTGCCACACCGAGGTAGGTGAGATCGGGGTTCGAGCCGGCAAGCTCGGCGTCGCCGGGCTCGGTGCCGTTGATCACATCCATCGGCTTGGCCTCGAGGTCGTTGTAGCAGACCACGCCGGGAGGGGTGTCGGCCCACGGGATACTCACCTTGTTGACGGTGATGTCTTCCAGCGCCGGCAGCTCCTGCGTGATGAACTGCACGAGGCCGGTATGGACGCCGAGACACCCACCGCCGGCACCGATTGCGTAGACGCCCTCCGACGTGAAGTCGGCGATCGTGATGGGCGTCACGACGACCACCGGGATGTCCGAACCCTGATAGATCGAGAAGTGGTTGCCGAAGAAGTTGATCGTCGAGATCGCCATCTCGACGCCGTCTGCCGACAGCTCGTTCGCGCAGCGCTGCGAGTCGTCTGGCGACACGATCGACTTGCACAGTTCGATCTCGATCGGGCGGCCACCGAGGCCGCCGAGTTCGGCGTTGACGTAGTCGGCAGCAGCCTGGATGCCGATCGAGAACTCCGGGAACGATCCGTTCGGGTCGCCTTCGAGGTTCTGTACACCGATCTTGATCGGCTCACCGGTTGCTGCGCCCAGTTCGCCCTCGGCCTCGGTCGAGTCGGGCGCGTCGGTCGAGTCGGGCGCATCTGTCGAGTCGGGCGCATCTGTCGCGTCCGGCGCGTCGGTCGCGTCGGGCGTGTCGGTGGCTTCGGGTGCGGCGCTGTCGGTGCTGGCACCATCGTCACTGCCACAGGCGGCCACGACGAGCCCCAAACTGACGGCGACTCCGAGCAGTACACGCGATCGCTTCGTTGATCGTGCTGTCATGTTGACAATCCCCCCATTGTTGTGTGAGACCGGTCATCCCCCCGGGCGCCGGCCGAGTCTCATTCGACGACTCGTTGTGAAACTAACTGATCGATTGGTTCGCCACCGTATCGGAGTGACGCCGGGCACCCCAGCGTCTCTTGGACAGTCACTCGGGCGAATAGTGCAGGCCGGGGATGCCGGCCTGCAACGCCTGATACCAGTCGGGACGCGGCGTGATGCCCTCGTAGCCGCTCCCGATGCGCGGAGCGGTGCCGGCGTTCCACTCCTGATGGATCGGGGGGATCTGGTAGTAACCGTTCGCGGCGTTGGTGCCACCGTCGACGTTGAGATCGTGTCCGGTGATGTAGCTGGCCGCGTCGGACGCCAGGAAGAGCACCGGGTCGACGATCTCGTCGAGTTCTCCGATCCGACGCATCGGCGTGCGTGACGCGATCCACTTGTCCATCCCCAAGCCTTCGAGCGCCGGTCGCACCATCTCGGTGACGATGAAGCCCGGTGAGACCGAGTTCACCCGGACACCGCGATCGGCCCACTCGCAGCCGAGTTGCAGCGTGAGGTTCCGCAGGGCTCCCTTGGCGGCGGTGTAGGCGATCACGTTCAGTTCGTTGGCGCCGTGGCCCATGATCGAGCAGATGTTGACGATCGAGCCACCACCGGATTCGAGCATGTGGCGCCCAACGTCGCGCAGGTACATGAAGGCGCCGTTCAGATCGATCGACATGATCCAATTCCAGGTGTCCATGTCGAACGATTCGGGAGCGACACCGCGCATGTCGCTGACCCCGGCGTTGTTGACCAGCACGTCGATGCGTCCGTGCGCCTCGATACCGGCAGCGACCACACGGGCGACGTCGGCCTCGACCGACACGTCGCCCGGAGCGACGGTGACCGTTGAACCCATCGACCGGCAACGCTGCGCAACCTCTTCGAGGAGGTCAGCCGACCGTGCGGTGAGGATCAGGTCGGCGCCGGCGTCAGCGAAGCCGAGCGCGAAACCTTCTCCCAACCCCATCGAGGCACCCGTGATCAGCACGGTCTTGCCGGTGAAATCGAACATCATTGCCCCCTTCTCGGATCGACCAGCACTTTGGACTGCTCGCTCACGCCACTTGCCAGGTCGGCGAGCACCGACGCGAATCCGTCGAGATCGACGGTGTCGGTGTGCAACTCGTCGACTCGGATGCGGCCATCGGCCATCATCCCCATCGCCATCTCGAACTCCTCGTGCAGGTAGGCCAGCGACGACGTCACGGAGATCTCTTTGACCAGCCAGGTGCCGGGCGAGATCGACGCGTCGCTGTCTGCGAGCCCGATCAGGCACATCGACCCGCCACGTCGAGCCAGATCGACGGCGGACTGGACGGCGAACGGGCGACCGACGCACTCGTACACGATGTCGGCACCAAGCCCGTGCGTTCGCTCACGGATCGCCTGGTCGGCCTCCTCGCCTGGAGCGACGGCGACATGAGCGCCGAGTTCGAGCGCGAGCGCCCGTCGCTGCTCGTTCGGCTCGACGACGATCACCTGTCCGGCACCAGCGGCCCTGACCCACTGCATCGTCCCGAGCCCGATCGGACCCGCACCCTGGATCACCGCGGTGTCGCCGAGGCGGAGCGCACTGTTGCGCACTGCGTGGAATGCCACCGTGGTCGGCTCGACCTGTGCGGCCTGTTCGTCGGTCAGGGCTGTATTCGTCTTGACGACTCGAGCGGCGGCGACAGCGATGCGTGGTGCGAAACCGCCGTGCGGTGGCGCAAGAGGATCACGGCCGAGCACCGAGAGGAAGGTCACCTCACAGCGGTCGGCGTGACCGCGGTGGCACGCGGTACAGCGACCGCACGACGGCGCAACAGCGACGACGACACGATCACCTTCGGTGAACGACGACACTGCAGCGCCGATCGCCGACACCGTGCCGCACCATTCATGGCCACAGATGGCCGGGTTGTAGGGACGACCCGATTGGTAGGCGTGGACGTCGGTACCGCAAATTCCGCAGAACGCGATGTCGACGACCACACCCTCGGACGCCGGCGTCGGGTCGGGGAACTCTCGGAGTTCCACCGTGCCCCGGCCGGTGATCAACGCTGCGTACATCGCCGAGTTCCCCCTGGTTCCGCGCCCGACTCGTTCGGGCGGCGATCGTGGTCGCAATACTGGCCACCACACCCCGGCCCGGACGAACCGGCCGAGTACCAGGAGGTCCCATGAGTCTCATCGCTGTCGAAGCCGCCATCACGGTCACCGACGCCGCCAACCGTCAGGCGCTCATCGAGCGGTCGGCGCCGATCCAGCAGGCGACCAGAGACGACGAGCCGGGATGCCTGGTCTACTGCTTCGCTGCCGACCCTTGTCAGGACGACCTCATCCAGGTGTACGAACTGTGGGAGTCGGAGGAGGCGCTCGCCGCACACTTCCTACATCAGAACTATCTCGACATGCGCACGATGCTCGGCGAGGGCGGACTCAAGAGCGCCCTCAGTCGCAAGCACCGTATCGACGCCACGGCCTCGGTGTACACAGCCGAGCACGTGCCGTCGGCGTCGTTCGACTGATGCCCGACGTCCCCCCATCGAGGATCCGGGCGGTCGTGTTCGACTTCGGCGGGGTATTGATCACGTCGATTGCAGACCAGATCGCCGGGGTCGCTTCGTCTCACGACGTCGCACCATCGCTGATGCTGGAGGTGATGCTCGGGCCGAGGGCGAGCGGGCCTGACCATCCGTGGCATCGGGCGGAACGTGGCGAAATCGACGTTGCCGAGATCCAAGGCCTGCTGGAGCCATGGGCAGCAGCACGAGGAATCACGCTGCACGGCGGCGAGATGGAACAGCTGTTGGCGCCGGGCGGCTACACGGTCGTCGACGACATGCTCGAACGGGTTGCACAACTCCGAGCCGATGGCTACCGGACCGGACTGCTCACGAACACGTTCGCCGAATTCCGGCCGACGATGCAGCGTGACGTCGACTTCGGCCTGTTCGACGCTGTGGTCGAGTCGTTCGCAGTCGGCAGCCGCAAGCCGGAGCGGGCGATCTACGAGACGGCCCGAGAGTGGCTCGGCGTCGAACACGAGGCCATCGTCTACCTCGACGACTTCGACCAGAATCTCACCGAGCCGATGGCACTCGGATGGACCACCATCCAGGTGTCCGACCACCGACGCGCCCTTGCCGAACTCGATGGGGTCCTCGCCAGGACGTGACCCGCGCCTCCGGTGCGACGGGAAAGTCATCGGGCGGTCAATAATGGGGGTCATGACCGCAACCGACCAGCCTGCTGCCGACACCGGGGCGCGTTCTCCCGGACCCACATTCCAGGACCTGCTCGACGCTGACACACATCCGGTCCCTGATGTCCTGCGCCTCGAATCGCCGCGCTACTTCGGCAGCGGCGACATCCCGATCGAGCGCTACATCAGCCGCGAGTGGCACCGACGCGAGGTCGATCAGCTGTGGTCGCGTGTGTGGCAGTTCGCCTGCCGTGAGGAGCACATCCCCGAGCCAGGTGACTACATCGTCTACGAGATCGCCGAGAAGTCGTACCTCGTCGTGCGCCAGGTCGACGGGTCGATCAAGTCGTTCCCGAATGCCTGTCTCCACCGCGGCCGTCAGCTCAAGGAGTACGACGGACGCTGCTCGGAGATCCGCTGCCCGTTCCACGGATTCGCCTGGGACCTCGCCGGCAACCTTGCCGACGTGCCTGCAGCCTGGGACTTCCCGCACGTCGACCAGCGTCCCGACGACTTCACGTTGCCCGAGTGCAAGGTGGGCACATGGGCGGGTTTCGTGTTCATCAACCCCGACCCGAACGCCGGTTCGCTCGAGGACCACCTCGGCGAGATCATCGAGCAGTTCGAGGTCTGGGACCTCGGCAACCGCTATGTCGAAGCGCACGTGTCGCGCATCATCAACGCCAACTGGAAAATCGCCCAGGAGGCGTTCTGCGAGGCGTATCACGTCAACGCCACGCACCCTCAGATTCTCACCTACCTGTCCGATGTCAACAGCCAGGTCGACGTGTGGGACCGCTGCTCACGCGTGATCACGCCCGGCGGCTCCCCGAGCCCGTTGCTCGGCGCCGCCGAGTTCTCCGAGCAGGAGATCCTGCGTGGCATGCTCGATGTACGTGTCGATCAGGAGGCGCCGATCATTCTCGAGGAAGGTCAGACCGCTCGGGCGGTGCTCGCGGAGATGTCCCGTGAGCGTTGGCGGCCATCGGCCGGCGACGTGGTCGACCAGATGAGCGACGCCGAGATGATGGACTCGATCGACTATACGGTGTTTCCGAACCTGCACCCGTGGGGCGCGTTCAACCGAATCACCTACCGCTTTCGTCCCAATGGCGATGACCACCGCTCGTCGATCATGGAGGTGTTCTTCCTGTCGCCGTTCCAGGGCGAGCGACCACCACCGGCCAAGGAGCACCGCCTCGGTGTCGATGACCCGTGGACCAGCGCTCCGCAGTTGGGCATGCTCGCCAAGGTGTTCGAGCAGGACACGTTCAACATGGCGAAGGTGCAGCTCGGGTTGGAGACGACGTTCAAGCCGGGCATCACGCTCGGCAACTACCAGGAGTCGAAGATCCGGTGGCTGCACCACCTCCTGACGCAGTGGGTCGAGGAGGACGTGGTTCCGGTGGAGGTCCGCTGATGCGCGGTGTGGTGCACCCGTTCACGAAGGCGCTGTACGAGCAGGACGGCACGGGCCACATCCGCGTGGTCGTGCCGGATCCCGACGGCGACCGCGTCGGCATCTTCGGCGTCGACGGGCACTGGATCTCGGGCGACGTGCGCGAATGCGATCCGCAGCTGTGCGGTTGGGTCGGCGGCCCGCAATTCGCGAACCACCGGGTCGCCGTCGACCAGATCTGACGGCGACCCGAAACAGCCGACTGTTGGCACGACCTTGGCTGTGAGCTGCGGTGATGCACCCGAGTGTGCCAAGAGTCAGCCCGGACGCATGCTGCGCCACATGTGGCCGCGAGTCAGCTGGCCTCGAGCGCGAGCATCTCGTCGATCGCCGTGTGCACGTGCACGACGCGGCGCTCCTGGAAGCTGAGCGTCACGAACTCCAGCGACGTCGAGTGCAGCCCGCGCTGCACCCGCGGCAGGTTCTCGAAGTCCTGGTCG
>JANPKU010000148.1:0-1963 GCA_031426215.1 Actinomycetes bacterium | reverse complement strand
GCCGTTGCGCCGTTGACTGGGCGGATGCTTGCGTTTTCCGACATCGAACGTGTCCTCGTCGTCACTGCGCATCCCGATGACGTCGACTTCGGCGCAGCGGGCACGGTCGCTGCGCTGACCGATGCCGGCGTGGAGGTCGTCTACTGCCTGGTCACCGATGGGCAGGCCGGCGGGTTCGATCACTCGATCCCGCGCAAGGAGATGGCGTCGATTCGGCGGGAAGAGCAGACGAAGGCCGCTGCGGAGGTCGGTGTCACCGATCTTCGGTTCCTCGGCTTCATGGACGGCACCGTCGAGGTGACGATGGAGCTGCGCCACGACATCAGCCTGATCATCCGCCAGGTGCGCCCGCAGGTGGTCATCACCCAGTCACCGTTGCGCAACCTCGCATCGACGTTCGGTTCGCACCCTGATCACACGGCGACCGGCGAGGCGACGATGTGTGCCGTGTACCCCGACGCCCGCAATCCGTTCGCGTTCGCCGGGATGCCGTGCGCAGAGCTGGAGGACTGGAAGGTGCAGGAGGTGTGGATCCAGGCTGGCCCGATGGGGGGCGATCCCGATCTGGCCGTCGTCGACACCACCGCCCAGGTCGATCGCAAGTTCCGAGCGTTGCGTTGTCACGTGAGCCAACACGTCGACCCTGACGCAATGATGGAACGTGTGGGTGCGCGGTTCCAGCAGCTCGCCGTCGAGCACGGCTTCCCCGAGGGCAGCAGCGCCGAACTCTTCCGGGTCTGCGACACCCGCTGACCCCCGACACACCCGAGGCGATGAGCGAACCGCCCGGATACCGGCGTTTGGCTCATCACTACGGATCGGGTCTTCGCAGCGATGAGCGAACCGCCCAGATACCGGCGTTTGGCTCATCACTCCGGGTTGGAGTTGCGCAGCGATGAGCGAAGCGCCCGGATACCGGCGTTTGGCTCATCACTCAGCGATGGAAGGTGAGGTGTGCGGCGCCGAGGAGCGGACCGGACGAGCCGAGGGAGGCCGGGCGGACCGGCACGGAACCGATCGCGGATTGCAGCGCGGCCCCGAAACGGTCGAACGATCCGGAGATGCCGCCACCGATCACCACCAGGTGCGCATCGAACTCGGTGACCACGGGGGAGAGGAAGGCACCCAGCCTGGTGCCGTGATCGGCCACGAGGTCCGCGTTGGTGGGGTCCTCGACGGCGGTGCGCAGATCGCTCATCGCGACCCCCAGTCGCTCGGCGAGGCCGTGCGCCGAGAGCACGTCATCGGCCCGGCCGCCCGCTGGAGCGTCGCGCATCGCGAGGTGCTCGACGCCGAATCCGTCGACGAACTCGACCGGGCGGGCGTGATCCGTGAGGCACGCTCCCAGCCCGGTGCCGACGGTGATCGTCAGTACCCTGTCGAACCCCGCCCCTGCACCCGCCAAGGCTTCGCCGGTGCCGGCCGACTCGGCATCGCGCGCGAATCGGATCGGCAGACCCGACACGGTCGAGCGGTCGCGCAGCGCCAGCCGGAGGTCGATGCCGAAGATGTCGTCGAACTTGTGCACGCCCTGCATCCGCGAGATCCCGGCGTCGATGTCGAACGGCCCGCAGATCGCGATCGCCAGCCCGGTCACATCGGGGCCAGCGAGGTCGAGGGCTGCGTCGACACCAGCAGCGAGCGAATCGAGGACGAGGTCGGCCGCCTCGTTCGAGTTGGTGGGCAGCGACGGCCCGAGCTCGATCCTCGGGTCGTCGCCGTCGGTGAAGCGGACTGCGCCGGTCTTGATCGACGTTCCCCCGACGTCCAGCACTGCGATCGTTTGCCCCATCGCCGAACGAACCTACAGCCAGCTGTCAACGAGACAACACGGGTCAGACCCGTGTTGTCCCGGGACAACACGGGGTCTGACCCCTGTTGTCTCGTGTCGTCTCGGTTCAGGTCAGAGGACTTCCCAGCGGTTGGGGCGGTCGGCGTGCACGACGATGGCGTCGTATTGCTT
>JANPKU010000147.1:0-2457 GCA_031426215.1 Actinomycetes bacterium | reverse complement strand
CGAGGGTCTCCAACGCAGCCAACGCGGCTTGAGCGTCCTGGATACCGTCGTCTCCGCCCGAACGCACGAGCGCCTGTGAATCGCCTGGGATCCGCGGAGTCTCCTTACCTTGGAAACGAGGATGGATTCATGGCAACCAGTAGTGCGCGGCGCAGGCCGCAGAAGTATCCGGTCGAACTGCGTGAGCGAGCGGTCCGGATGGTGTTGGACATCCGCAGAGAAGCGGGGCGTGACGAGCCCGGTGTGATCCCTCGGATCGCGAAGCAGCTCGGGATCGGAACGGAGTCGTTGCGAGGCTGGGTGAAGCAGGCCGAGATCGACGAGGGCCGCAAGCCCGGCACCTCGACCGCGTCGAGACGTCATCGACGATCGTCGGCTTGTTGCTCAGACGCCCGCATCGAGGCGGCAGTCGGTGATCCGGGCGGTGCCGTCGGCGAAGCGGGTGGCGCGTTCGTCATGGATGACGATGACGGCGGTCGTGGCGCAGCGGGCCATAGAGGAGGCGGTCAGCTCCATCACCTGCGTGCCGAGCGTGATCTTGGGCTGAGTGATCCGCCCCAACATGTGCGGTGCGGGCGCCCGACGCAGCGGCGGGCGCGAGTGCGAGGGGTATCGGGGAGACCGCTCGATAATCGTCCGAATAATCGCCGGCGATCGGGAACCGCCCGTGCTGCAGTGCGAAGCCTCTTTGTGACGCTCCTATGTCTGTCAAGTGGTTCGTTCGAGTTGTTAGACGAGTTGGCGGGCGAGGTAGCGCTAAAGCATCTGGTGATGTCGCGGTTGGTCTTGCCCTCGCTCCGCCGCCGTTCGGCGTAGGCGCGTGTGGTGGGATCGGTGCGGAGTCGAGCGATGACGATCACGTGGATTGCTCGGTTGAGTTGACGGTCGCCTGATTGGTTGAGACGGTGACGTGTGGTCAGACCCGACGACGCTGGGCTCGGGGCGGTGCCGCTGAGGCTGGCGAAGGCGGCCTCCCTGCGCCCGAAGATGATCGGGCGCTGCCACGATCAACGATTGGAGCTGGCGGTGGGCATCGCCGGCGGCTTCGACGGCCATGGCGCGCACGGTGATCAGAACCGACAACTCTGCACGTTGTCCGCGACTGCGTGGTTGCCCGAGGTGTTCGCGGGCGAGAGCTTCGCGAGCGGCACTACCAGCGCTCGTCGATCGCAGCTTCAGACGTAGTAACGGAAGATCACTTCAGCAACGCAGGACGGCTTGGTGGCGCCCTCCACCTCGAACACGAACTCCTGGGTCACCTGGGCGCCGCCGGCGATGTCCTCGACCGAGGTCAGGGTGACGCCGAGTCGCAGCTTCGAACCGACCGGCACCGGCGACGGGAACCGGATCTTGCCGGCGCCGTAGTTGACGCCCATGGCGACTCCGGAGACGGCGAAGATCTGTGGTGAGAGCATCGGGCCGAGCGACAGGGTGAGGTAGCCATGAGCGATCGGACCACCGAACGGGCCGCTCTTGGCTCGTTCCGGGTCGACGTGGATCCACTGGTGATCGCCCGTTGCGTCGGCGAACGTGTTCACCTGCTCCTGGGTGATGTCGACGTAGGGCGAGTAGCCGAGGTGCTCGCCGACGAGAGTTTTCAGTTCATCGATACCGTTGATCATGCGGGTCATGGGCCCGAGCTTGGCAAACTGGAGCGATGCCCGACGAAACCGACGAACTGTCCGACGGCGAGGCGGGCTTCACGTCCGGCTTCGTCACCTTCGTCGGACGACCGAACGTCGGCAAATCGTCGCTCGTCAACGCGATCTGCGGGCGCAAGATCAGCATCGTCTCCGACAAACCTCAGACCACCCGGCATCGGATCATGGGCGTGCTGACACGCCCCGGCTCGCAGCTGGTCTTCGTCGACACCCCGGGCCTGCACAAGCCGGTGACGGCCCTCGGCGAACGGGTCAACGCCACGGCGCTCAGCAGTGTCGACGACGTCGACGTCACGTGTCTGGTGCTCGATGCCACCCATTCGTTCGGCAAAGGTGATCGCTGGGTCGCCGACCGCATCGACATCGCCAACTCGATCGTGATCGTCAACAAGACCGACGTCGCTAGCCGCGAGCAGGTGCTCAAGATGCTCGGCGCCGCCAGTGATCTCGGCGCTACTGCGTACTTCCCGGTGTCAGCGGTCAGCGGCGACGGGCTCGGCGCTCTGGTCGCCGACCTCACCGACCGCCTCCCTGTGGGTCCGCATTACTTTCCCGATGACGAAGTGTCGGACCTCCCCGAGGAACGATGGGTCGCGGAACTGGTGCGCGAGCAGTTGCTGGCGGTCACCCGCGACGAGCTGCCGTATTCGATCGCCACACAGGTCGTCGAGTGGGAATGGCCGAGGATCCGCGTCGACATCATCGTCGAGCGCGACAGCCAGAAGGGGATGGTGATCGGCAAGGGAGGTCAGATCCTCAAGCAGGCCGGCGAGCAGGCGCGTGCGCAACTGCCCGA
>JANPKU010000146.1:0-14720 GCA_031426215.1 Actinomycetes bacterium | reverse complement strand
CATGCCGCCGGCCACGACGAGGGCGACGATGGTGAAGACGAGCCCGTTGCCGACGAGGATCCCGATCGCGGCGCCGACGGCGACGAGGAGGATCACGAAGACGGCGATGAGCGCGACGCTCTTGCGTTTGTTGGCGCGAATTTGATCGAACATGATGGTTCAGCAGTCTGTGGAGCTCGGGCGGTGCGCACGGCTGCGCACCGGACGTGTCAGAACTGCACCTTCGGCACTTCGCGAGACGTCGCGTCGGCCTGGAAGTACTCCCGCTTCTGGAAGTGCATCATGTTGGCGAAGATCACCGTCGGGAACTGCTGCAACTTGTTGTTGTAGTCGAGCACGGAGTCGTTGTAGAACTGGCGGGCGTAGGAGACCCGGCCTTCGGTGGCGGTCAGCTCCTCCTGCAGTGCGAGGAAGTTCTGGTTGGCCTTGAGGTCGGGGTAGGCCTCGCTCAGCGCGAACAACTGACGCAACGCACCCGACAGCATGTTGTTGGCCTCCGCCTGCGCCGGCGGTGTGTCGGCCGCTGCGAGCGCGCTGTTGCGGGCGTTGACGACGGCCTCGAGCGTCTCGCGCTCGTGGGCAGCGTAGCCCTTGACAGTTTCGACGAGGTTCGGGATGAGGTCGAGCCGACGCTTCAGTTGGACGTCGATCTGTGACCAGGCGTTCTCCACCTGGTTGCGTGATCGGACCAGTCCGTTGTACGAGAGGATCAGGAACCCCACCAGGACCACCACGAGGACGATCACGATGATGACAGGCAACATGTGGTCGAGTCTACGGCCGCCCGCTCGGTCGGTTCGAGGATGGGCAGATCGAACGGTAGATCTCGAGGTACCGGTCGGTCAGCGAGGTCATCGCGAACTGCTCGGCGCGTGTGTCGCCCGCTCGTCGGAGTCGGCTTGCGAGCTGATCGTCGCCGAGAACACGGGTGAGGGCCTCACCCAGTGCATGAGCGTCGCCGGGTTCCACCAGCAACGCGTCGACGCCGTCGGTGGCAACGTTTCGGTACCCGTCGAGGGAACTGGCCACCACCGCGGTACCCGCCGCCATGGCCTCGATCAGGACCACACCGAACGATTCCCCGCGCAGCGATGGCGCACAGAAGACGTCGGCGGTGCGTAGCCGTGCGAACTTCTCGCCGTCGGTCACCCGCCCCAGCCACTGGAATCGATCGTCTCCCGCGGTCACTGCGGTCAGCTCGGCGGTGTCTGGGCCGTCGCTGCCGATCCAGACCTCGACGTCGAGGTCGGCCCCGCGGACGGCGTCGACCAGCACGCGCAGCCCTTTGCGTTCCTCGTGTCGACCGCAGAAGAACACCGTCTGGCGTGTGGACGACTCCGACGGGGTGCGCGCCCACGGGGCCACCGCACGGATCGCTTCGAGTTCGACGCCGTTGAAGAGCACCTCGTACTCGCCGCCGAGGCTGCTCTGCACGAGGGCCAGGGCGTCTTTCGACACGACGACCTTGTGGTCGATACGACGGAGAAGTCGCGTGAGGGCGGGTCTGAGCATGCGATAGCTCGTCGATGCGCCTGCAGCGTGGAACGTACCGACCGTGGGCGCCGAATGCACCATCAGGGCAGTCGAGGTCGGTCCGGGAGCGAGCGGCTCGTGCAGATGCAGTACGTCGAACTCCTCGTCGGCGAGCACCCTGAGAGTGCGCAACGCCGCCGATGGGTCGGGCGCCAGCGGCGCGATCGATCCGTTGGCACCCAACGGCAACGAATTACCGAGCGGCGTGACGAACGACTCCGGTGGCGGTCCGTCGCACGGGCCGAGGACGCGGGCCTCGTGACCGCGTCGACGAAGTTCACGCGCCAATCCGAGCACCTGGGCCTGCACCCCGCCCGGCACCGTGAGGCTGTACGGGCTGACGATGCCGATCCTCACAGAGGTCCGGATCTCACGCTGATCGCCATCTCATGTGGCCATCGCGTCACGGACGACCCCGAGGCGGTGTTCGAAGTCCGCTGCTCGGATTCGGCGCAGGTACGACAGCGAGCAGTATCGGGTTCCGAAGTCATCGAGTGCAATGAGTACACCAAGTTCATGCAGTCGGGCAAGGATGTCGGCTTACGACTCGATCTCGTCGACCACCCACATCCCGATCGGCACGATCAAGCCTGCAGGCTCTGCGACGGGGATGAACTCCCCTGACGGCTCGCGGTCAGGCGCATCGCCGGGTCGAAGATCTTGATCTGGCTCTTCCCGGCGCGTTTGGCCTCGTACATCGCAATGTCCGCATCTCGCAGCAGACCGGCGGTGGTCATTCCGGTCGTCGACACCGCGACCCCGACGCTTGCGAGCACGGTGATTTCCTGGCCCGCGAGGGTGACGGGTTGATGCAATGCCTCGAGCAGCGCTTCAGCGACATCGAGCGCACGATCGATCCCGCCGCGATCCTCCAGAAGGAGCGCGAACTCGTCACCTCCGAGGCGTGCCGGAGTGTCGCCGGCGCCGGCCACACGGCGAATCCGATCGGCAATCGAGCGGAGCATCTGGTCACCTACGCCACGACCCAACGCGTCGTTCACGGATTTGAAGTCGTCGAGATCGACGAACAACAACACGACCGGGTCATCGTCGGGCCGAACGATACGAAGCGCATGATCCATCCGATCGAGCAACAGCGCCCGATTCGCCAAGCCGGTCAGCTCGTCGTGGAACGCTCGGTGGCTGCGGGCTCGCGGTCGTCGCCTGCGACGAGGTCGATCACCGACCGACCCGTCCAGTCGGTGGGCCTGTGGCCGAGCGTGCTCGCAAGGCCAGGGCTCGCGTAGTTGATCAGCCCGTCGGCATCTACGAGCAGCACGACGTCGCTCGAATGTTCGACCATCGCAGCCAGTCGATCCTGGCCGTTGCGTTCGGTCAATGTTCGTACCGTGGCCACCAGTCGCCACATCCTGGCGAGCGCCAGCACGACCACCACGACCGCACAGACAGCTGCGATCGTCCGGGTCGCGCGAGTCCCCAGACCGGTCGCGATCAATGTCAGCAGCACCGCAGGCGTGAGCGCAGCAACGCTCAGCCACAGGACCCGACCGAGTGCGAGGACCGCCGGTGCCTCTGCCACGATGCGGCGGTCGGTCATGGCCGGATCCAGCGCTGCCGCTGCGATCACCAACGGCGGCGCAACCGACATCGCCGCGATCACGCGGCCCGATTCCAGCGTCCCACCCATCGCGACGATGCTGCGCGCCACGTCGGAGGCAAGCAAAAGTCCGGTACCCAGTGCCAGCAGCACTGTTGCTGGCATGCGGAAACGGTTCTGGGCAGCAGTCCGAAGGGCAATGGCGAGCGCGAGGGCATCGAGCATCGGTACGACCACCGACCAGGCCAGATCACCGAACGCCAGTTCACGGTTCGCGAGGTACGGCTCGCCCACTGCCAGCCAGACACCGAGTCCGACGGCGATTCCCACGATGGCAGTCTCGAGCGAGTCGAGCAGGTCCTCGACCGGCGAACCGTCCCTGCCGAGCATCACCAACGCCGCAACGAGCAGCGTTGCCGCGACCAGATGGGGAGCGTCACTGAGCGACGGGAACGTCTCGCGCCCCCCGACATGGAGCCACGCCCAGGCGGGCTGGGCGGTCGCCAGGAACCCGAACGATGCGGCCATCAGCGCCCACGCCACCGCACGACGAGGCTGACGGTGATCGGCAACGACCATCGCCCGCTGACCTGGTGGCAGCCGTTGCGACGAGTCCGGGCATCCGAGACCGTTGTGCAGACGAGTAGGCGCGTGTTGGGTAGCGGCGGTTCAGCCGTGGAGGCCGTTGGTCCGGTCGAACTCGGCCCACACCACCTTGCCTCCACCGTCGATCGGATCCACACCCCAAGCGTCACTGGCTGCGTCAACGATGCGTAATCCTCGACCGCCCACGGCGGGGAGCTCCGTGAACACGACAGGAACACGGTCGTCAGAGTCTTCGACCTCGAGTCTCAGCGGGACGTTGGGCTTTGGATCCCATGCGCGCAGCACACCCCCGTGAGCGGTGTGAACGATCACGTTCGCCACCAGTTCGCTGGTCACAAGTGCCACGTCCACGCCGATCGGATCGTCACTGTCGCTCAGCAAATGCTTCATCACACTTCGCGCCGCGCCTGGGGCTGCGGTGTCGTGTGCGAACTCGAGCGTCACGTCGGGCAGACCCGGGGCTCGACTCGAACCGCCTTGGCGTCGGGTGGTCATAGCGAACTCCTTGCAACTGGGGGCGCCAACCGGGATCCGGGGCCTCGCCATGTGGATTGGTAGATCCTGCAACATGTCGAACGTCCCCGAAGGACCGCGTCCTCAAACCCCAGGCCCCGTTCGGCCGGACCTACTGACTCTCGCGGCACATGAGGTACTCGGTGCCGGTGAGCTCGAAGATCCGTCGGACTCGTTCAGATGCGTTCCGAACACACAGTGACGGCGATTCGGCGCACTTCGTCGACGCGCCGATCAACACCCCCAGGCCAGAGGAATCCATGAAGGTCACCTCGGCGAAATCCAACAGCACCGAGGTACCCGAGGCGTGGCAACGTTCGATCACCGATCGAAGCACCGGCGCAGACGCCATGTCGATCTCCCCACGGACAGCGAGAACATCAGCATGGTCGATGTGGGTCACATCTACAGTCAGTTGCTCACCAGCCATCGTTCGTCCAAAGCTATAAAGATCCTGGCCGAGCCACGACAAGTAGCCGCAATTGTCCACGGTCACGCCACAGTCAACGCTGAGCACTGCGCCCCGCTCGGTCGAGCCCGTAACCCGGGTCGCTGGGCCAGTTGGCCTGAAACATGTGCCACTGTGACGGTGCTCGTCGGATCAGCTCTTCGAGTTCGTACGCGAGGAGCTGCGTGATTCGTTGGATGTCGTCACGCAGGCGTTTCTCGACTCGTTCGACGGGCAGCGGGGGCTTCACCCACGCGAAGTGCCCGTCGACGCGACGGTTGAAGTACACGCCCGTCGGCAGGATCGGTGCGCCCGTGCGCAGCGACAGCATCGCCGGGCCCGCCGGCAGCGTGGTCCGCTCGCCGAAGAACTCGACCTCTGGCCCGCCGCCCTGCAGATCTCGGTCGGCGAGCAGACACACCACATGGTTGTCGGACAGCGCCCGCATCACGGTCTTGCCGGCATCAGGCCCGAGCGCCACCACGTGCATCCCGAGCTTCGAACGGAGGTCGACGAACCACTCGAACAGCTCCGGAGGGTCGATCTTCTCGACGACCACCGTGATCTGGTGGCCCTGATCGACGATCCATCGCCCGGCCCACTCCCACCCGCCCAGGTGCGGGAGCACGAGGATCACCCCGTTTCCCTCCGCCAACGCCTCGACGATGTGCTCGTAGCCGTCGACATCGAACCCACGCTCGACCGTGTCGACCGACAGGTTCGGAAGCCGGAAGCTCTCGAGCCAATACCTGGCATACGAATCGAAGGCCTCCTGCACGGCACGCCGCAGACGCAGCCCATGCAGCGTCGGATCGGCGCGTTGCAGGTGGCGTGCGATCATGGCTCGCCGCTCGGGGCTGGCAACGTTTGCGCCCAGCCCAGCGGGTGAAACCATTCCGGCCGCGACCACGGCGGGTAATCGACGAGCAGCGAGCGCCCCGAACCGATACGTCGAGGTGGTGGCTGCGTCGAGGACACGGCGCGAACCACCGAATGGGTCCGGGAATCGGGTGCGTTCGGCCACGAGGTTCGATCGGGACAGTCAGGTCGGCCGACGCGGAATCCGCGTGCGACGGCGTTCTGTTCGCGCCACGCGGCGACTCTGACGACGCGAACGGCGCATCTCGATCTTGGCCGCCGTGACAGGAGCGACCGCAGCTTGCTTCCAGACCTTGACGAATCGCTGAATCGCCGTGATCGACGTGAGCACGAGCATGATCCACAGGATCGGGATCAACAGCACCGGGAACAGCAGCCCAAGGCAGATCGCGATGATTCGCTCGGCGCGCTCCATCAGCCCGCCCTTGGCGTCGATGCCGAGTGACTCCGCCTTGGCCCGCTGGTAGCTGATGATGCTCGACACCGCCATCACGGCGAACGGCAGCAGTGCCATGTGCGGCGATTCCTCACTGGCGAAGTACCAGGCGATACCGCCGAGGAGCAGCGAATCGGTGATGCGATCCACCGTCGAGTCGAAGAACGCTCCACGCTGGCTGGCGGTATCGGACGCCTTGGCGAGTGCACCGTCGAGCAGATCTGGCAGGGCTGCGAGGATGACCAGGATCAGACCGAGGCGCAGGTACCCGGCGCCGATCGCCACGGCAGCGCCGACGCCGACGAGCATCCCGAGGATCGTCAAGTGGTCTGGCGTGAGCCCCGTCTTGCGAAGCGCTGCGCCGACGGGCTTGACGGCCTTGTCGACCGGAGCGCGGAACTTGCATCGAACATCGAGAAGACGCTATCGCGCCTCGGCGACCAGTTCGGGATTGTCTTCGCGCAGATGCTCGACGATTCGACCGTCGATGGCGTCGACCAGCACCAGGCCCCGTTCGGCCGGCGGATCTTCTGCCGAGTAGCACAGCACCCGCCAGGTGGGCCGACTGCGCAGCCCTCGCCACACCTGCTGCGCCGACGCATGCCCCACCGGGAACCCGAGTGCCTGCTGGGCGGCCACGAGCGCCTGGGTCTCGTCGACGTGCATTCGCCAGCCACTTGCGATCGAGAACGCCCCGACCGCGCCGAGCACGCCGGCGGCGATCAACCAACCAACGTTGACGATGGGGGCATCGTCAAACGCGAAAAAGACGACGACGCACACTGAGGCGATCACCAAGTACATGGCTCCTGGGATCCGTCGACGACTGTTGTCGGGGAACTGATACGGGCCGACGAAGATCGAGGGGTCGAGATCGGCGGGAAGTTCGTCGCGGATGTCGTCGGTCATCGATCCCAGGCTACTGACGCTCGGCGATCGCCGTCGCCCAGCCCGCACGAAGTCGGGCTGCAGTGTCGACGAGTGCCTCGGGCAGCGTCTGGGTGTTCGAGATCGCCGACATGAAGTTCGAGTCGCCCGTCCAACGTGGGACGACGTGCACGTGGAGGTGATCGGGCACCGATCCTCCGGCGGGTCGTCCGAGGTTGAGTCCGACGTTCAGGCCGTCGGGTGCGTAGACCGAACGCACGACGCAGACGGCGTCGGTGACGGTCGCCCACAGGTCTGCGGTCTCCTCCTGCGTCAGGCCATCGAGATCGGCGACTTCGCGGTACGGAATCACCAGGACGTGACCGCTCGTGTACGGGAAGAGATTGACGACCACGAAGCAGGTGTCGCCACGGTGCACGATGTGGGTCTCGGTGTCGGGGGCACCCGAACTCAGCAGCCGGCTGAACACACTGCCCGGCTCCGCTGGGTGGGGGTCGTCGTCACCGGTTCGCACCGGCGCCGCGGACACGTACGCCGACCGCCATCCCGACCAGATCCGCTCGAGCACCTCAGGCCCCGAGTGCGTCTGATTCGGCGTCGGCGATCTCTCGGAGGAACTGCTCGACGAAACTGCTCAGCGACACTCCACGCTCGACGTCGCCGCCGCGCGGGTTCACACCCACGGTGCCAGCTTCGACGTCGTCGTCGCCGACCACGAGGACGTACGGGATCTTCTCGAGTTTCGCGTTGCGGATCCGCTTGCCCAACCCGTCGTCAGCCGGTGAGTTGTCGACACGGGCGCCGGCGGCACGAAGCGCCTCGACCACCGTTGCCGCATACGGCTCGTGGGCCTCGGCAACGGCGAGCACGCGAACCTGCGTGGGAGCCAGCCAGGTCGGGAACGCCCCGGCGTAGTGTTCGAGGAGCACACCGAAGAAGCGTTCGATCGATCCGAACAGGGCACGGTGCAACATGATCGGACGGTGGCGGCTGTTGTCGGCGCCGACGTATTCGAGGTCGAAACGCTCGGGGAGCTGGAAGTCGGCCTGGATCGTCGACAGCTGCCATGAACGTCCGATTGCGTCCTTCACGTCGATGTCGATCTTCGGACCGTAGAAGGCGGCGTCGCCTGCCTTGACGGCGTACTCCAACCCGTGGGAATCGAGCGCCTGGCGCAGGGCCTCCGTGGCCTCGTCCCAGATTTCGTCGCTCCCGATGTACTTGGCGGGATCCTTCGTCGACAGGTTGAAGGTGAAGTCGTCGAACCCGAATGCGCGCAGCACCGACAGCACGAAGTCGAGCAGGTCGGCGACCTCGGTGGCCATCTGCTCCTTGGTGCAGTAGATGTGGCTGTCGTCCTGAGTGAAGCCGCGGATACGCATCAAACCGTGGAGCGTGCCGGCTCGTTCGTAGCGGTACACGTTGCCGAGCTCGAACAACCGCAGCGGAAGTTCGCGGTAGCTGCGCTGACGACTGCGGAAGATCAAGCAATGCATCGGGCAGTTCATCGGCTTCATGTAGTACGTGCCGTTGTCCATCTCCATGGGCGGGTACATCCCGTCGGCGTACCACTGGAGATGGCCGGACGTCTCGAACAGCTTCGCGTTGGCGAGGTGCGGCGTGTACACGAACTCGTAGCCACCGTGCTCGTGGCGCGTGCGGCTGTAGTCCTCCATCAGCTTGCGCACGATGGCGCCCCTCGGATGCCACACCGCCAGCCCTCCGCCGAGTTCGCTCGGGAAGCTGAGGAGGTCGAGTTCGGTCGCGAGCTTGCGATGGTCGCGTTTTGCGGCTTCCTCCAACTGGTGGAGGTGGTCGGCGAGTGCCTGCTTCGACTCCCATGCGGTGCCGTAGATGCGCTGCAGCATCGGACCCTTCTCGTTGCCGCGCCAGTACGCACCCGACACCCGCTGCAACTTGAAGACGCCGAGCTTGCCCGTCGACGGCACGTGCGGCCCGACACACATGTCGACGAAGTCGTCGGTGTTGCGATAGGCGCTGATGACGCCACCCTCGCCCACCTCGGCTGCGTCGTCGTTGTCGGCCGTACCGGTTCCTTGGAGCGCCGATTCGACCCGCTCGATGATCTCGATCTTGTAGGGCTGATCGGCGAACAGCTCCTTCGCCTGCGCCATCGACATCTCCGAACGCGTGAACGGCTGGTTCGCCTTCACGATCTCACGCATCTCGGCCTCGATGCGCTCGAGATCGCCGTCGCTGAACGTGAGTCCGCCGGGCAGTTCGAAGTCGTAGTAGAAGCCGTTCTCGATGGCCGGACCGATCGAGAACTTGGCGCCGGGGAACAGCCGCGTGACCGCCTGCGCCATCACGTGCGCGGTCGAGTGACGCAGCACATGGCGACCCTCGGGCGTACCGGCGGTGATGATCGCCACGGTGGCGCCATCGTGGAGCGCAGCGGTGAGATCGGTCTCGGCACCGTCGACGACGGCGGCCACCGCAGCCTTCCTCAGGCCGGAGCCGATGGCAGCGGCCAGATCGAGCGCCGTGGCGTCGTCGGCCAGTTCGCGTTGGGATCCGTCGGGGAGGGAGACCGTGATGTTCGACATGCGACCGTCAGGATAGGAGCAGGCGCCACCGTCCGACGGATGAGTTGGGCCGCCGAACGATCAGTTGCCGGCGACGAGGGAGAGCTCGCGCTCTACTGCGCCGAGCGACGACCCGATTCCGATCGGGTCCGGGTCGGACACCGAACCCACTCGGCCGACCACCGTTGATTCGGTTTCGGCCTTCGCACCCGCATAGGTGTTCACGTAGCTCTGGCCGGTCAGTTCACGGATCTCGTACATCACTTCGTCGATCATCGAGCGCCAGGCGATGTGCTCGGCGCCACGACCCTTGTAGCGCGACGGACGGATCGGGCGACCGATCTTGATCTGGCAGCCGGTGAACAACTTGGGCAGCTTCGCATCGGGAGGCTGGATCTCGTCGGTGCCGACCACGCCGACCGGGAAGATCGGGCAGTCGAGTTTCATCGCCAATCGCGCCGCACCGGTTCGCCCCTTGTGCAGGTTTCCGTTACGGCTGCGCGTGCCCTCCGGGAAGATGCCGAACAGCTCACCGCGCCGGAGCACCTCTTCGGCAGCGTCGAGTGCGGCGGTGCTCTTGTCGCCGCCGGCGCGATCGATCGGGATCATGCCCATCGCCGGGAAGAGGAACTTGGTCTTCCACGAATCCATGTACTCGGCCTTGCCGACGAAGGAGATGTTCCTCGGCACCGTGAGCATCAGGAACGCCGAATCGAGGAAGCTGACGTGGTTCGGGCACAGGATCGCCGGCCCGACCACCGGAAGCCGCTCGAAGCCGCTCAGCTCGATGTCCCACAGCCGTGATGCAACCGGGCGACCGACGCGACGCACACGCTGTTGCATCGCTCCTGCTCCCGGCTGTGACGTCATGACAGCAACAGTAGACCTGACGTTCGCACAATTGAAGCGCGCGAGGTGAACTTCGTGTCAACGCCAGATGTCGAACGGGTGGGCGTCAGACCTCGGTCTGACTCCTGGCGTGCAGCGATCGCGTCGCGACACGCGGGACAGATGGTCAGTCCAGATCCACACCCAGGAGCGCTGCTGCTTCTCCCACACCGGCGCCCGCCCGCGCAGCAGCGTCGACCGCTGCGACCGCACCGGGCGTGTAGAGGTCGTCGTCGAGTCGAGCGCGCACTTCGTCGAGCAGGTCAGGGTTCGAGCCCGAGCGCTCGTTCCACGCATCGAGTCGGGCGGCGTTGCGTGGCATCAACTCGTTGTCCCACTCCCACTCGGTGCGGTAGTGGTGTTCGATGATCCCGAGCCGGATCGCCCGAGGATCCCAGGTCTCACGGAGCTGGTCGACGAAGACGAGGTTGCCGAGGCTCTTCGACATCTTCTCGCCGTCCTTGTGGATCAGTGCGGTGTGCATCCAGTGCTTGACGAACGGCTCGCCGGTGGCCGCCTCGGACTGCGCCCGCTCGCACTCGTGGTGCGGGAAGATGAGGTCTGCCCCCCCACCGTGCAGATCGATGGTGGTGCCGAGTTCGCGCAACGCCAACGCCGAACACTCGATATGCCAACCCGGACGTCCGGGCCCCCACATCGTGTCCCACGAGGGCTCATCGGCGGCAGACGGGTGCCACAGCACGAAGTCGAGCGGTGAGCGCTTGTTGGGATCGTCGATGTTGCCACCACGTTCCTTGGCGAGCAGCAGCATCTCCTCGTCGGAGAAGTGGCTCAACGAACCGAACGAGCCGAACTTCGAGACGTCGAAGTACACCGATCCACCCGACTCGTACGCGAAGCCTCGATCGAGCACCATCCCGATGAACCCACGGATGTCGGGGATCGCCGACGATGCCCGAGGCGTCGCCGCGACCGGCAGCGCGTTGAGCGCCTCCATGTCTCGCTCGAATCGAGCCTCTTCACCCGCCGCCAGGTCGAGGTAGTGGATGCCCAACTCGCGGGCCTTGGCGAACAGCGGGTCATCGACGTCGGTGACGTTGCGGATGCACCGCACGGTGTGGCCCTTGTCGATCAGTCGCCGTTGCAGCACGTCGTAGGCGATGAACGTGGCCGCGTGACCGAGATGGGTGGCGTCGTACGGGGTGATCCCGCAGGTGTACATCAAGACGTGGTCGTTCGGTTCGAACGCCACGATGGCGCGCCGCGCTGTGTCGTAGAGCTGCATCACCCGGCGTCAACAGCGCGAGGGTCGCCTTTGATTCCCGTTAGCTTCGGAGCCACCCGCGTCTTGTAGCGCACGTTGAGCTGGAGGAGTACCGCAGTGAACGCCTCGATGGCCGTCGCGTTCGACAGCTCACCCGAATCGAGCGGACGGCAGCCGGGAAACTTGGCGACGATCTCACTGACCTCGCGGACCGCCGCTGCATCATCACCGCAGATCAGGACGTCTGAGTCGATCGGCTGGTCGATGTGGCCGAGCTCGGCGGCCGGCAGGTGGTGGAATGCCGCGACGACCCGGCATCGGGGCACGGCGGCCTGAACATGAGCGGCGACGCTGCCGCGAGGCGGCACGAGCGGCTGGAATTCCTTGTTCACGCGCACGAGCGCGTTCGCCATCGAGATCACGATCTTGCCCGCCAGCGCTTCTTGGTTCTCCTGGGCGGTGCTCGCCGCCGAGTCCCACGGCGTTGCGATGACCACCATGTCGCAATCGGCCGCGGCCTTGTTGTCGCCGGCTTCGAGCAGCCCATCCAGTTGCGGCCACTTGCCCAGCAACTCGTCGACGGTCTCCATCGCCCGGTACTTGGAACGTGAACCGATGACGACGGGATACCCGATGCTCGCGAGTCGGGCTGCGAGTCCGCTGCCTGCTGGTCCGGTTCCGCCGAAGATGCCGATGCGCATGGCGACAGCGTGGCACACGAGCCCGAGGAATCACCAAGGGGCCACCAGCGAATCACGACTGAATTCCAGCGAGATCCGTCGAGGTGTCGGCGATCATCTACGGTCCGGGGCATGGGTCTGCTCGACGGCAAGAAGATCGTGATCACCGGCGTCCTCACCGATGCCTCGTTGGCGTACGGCGTGGCGCAGCTGGCGCTCCAGGAGGGCGCCGACATCGTGCTCACCGGCGCCGGTCGTGCACTGAGCATCACCCAGCGCACCGCCCGCAAGCTGGGCGACGACATCGACGTCTTCGAGCTCGACGTCACCGTGCCCGAACACGGGGTGGCCGTCCGTGAAGCGCTCGCCGAGAAATGGGGACACGTCGACGGCGTCCTGCATGCGATCGGCTTCGCACCCGCGTCGTGCCTCGGCGACGACTTCCTCGCCGCTCCATGGGAGGACGTCGCCGTCGCAATGCACATCAACGCGTACTCGCTGAAGGCGCTCGCCGATGCCTTCCTCCCGCTGATGAGCGAGGGCGGCTCGTTCGTCGGTTTGGACTTCGACAACCGGCAAGCGTGGCCGGCATACAACTGGATGGGCGTCGCCAAGTCAGCGCTGCAGAGCGTGTCGCGGTACCTGGCCAAGGAGGTGGGGCCCCGAGGGATCCGCTCGAACCTTGTCGCCGCAGGTCCGATCAAGACGATGGCGGCCAAGTCGATTCCCGGGTTCTCCAAGTTCGAAGACATCTGGGACGACCGCGCGCCGCTCGGCTGGGACTTCACCAACTCCGAACCGGTCGCGCGGGCCGTGATCGCGTTGCTGTCCGACTGGTTCCCTGCCACGACCGGCGAGATCATCCACGTCGACGGCGGCTACCACGCCATGGGCGCCTGACCGACCCTCCACCCCGTTCTCGTGAACAAGGTGCGCCATACGTACGCACCTCGTTCACGAGAACGGCTGAAGCAGCGGTACGGTCGAACCGGTGAACCGACTCGTCGACGAGACCTCACCGTACCTGCGCCAACACCGCGACAACCCGGTCGACTGGTACCCGTGGGGGCCCGAGGCGTTTGCGGCGGCGAAGCAGCGCAACGTGCCGATCCTGTTGTCGGTCGGCTACTCGGCCTGCCACTGGTGCCATGTGATGGCCCACGAGTGCTTCGAGGACGCCGAGGTCGCCGCGAAGATGAACGAGCTGTTCGTCAACATCAAGGTCGATCGGGAGGAACGACCCGACGTCGACGCGCTGTACATGGATGCGGTGCAGGCGCTCACTGGCCGCGGTGGCTGGCCGATGACGGTGTTCTTGACGCCCGATCGCGAGCCGTTCTACGGAGGCACCTACTTCCCGAAGGAAGCGTTCATGCAACTGATGGACACCATCGATGACGTGTTCCGGAACAAGCCGGGCGACGTACAGCAGAACGTGTCCGCGCTGATCAAGGCCCTCGAGACCAGCGCCCAGCTGAAGCCGAAGAACGACGCACCGGGCGTCGATGTCCTCAATGTGAGCCTCCAGACTCTCGCCAGAGCCTTCGATTCCGAGTGGGGAGGGTTCGGACAGGCACCGAAGTTCCCGACGACCTCACATCTGGAGCTGATGCTGCGCGCCTACATGACCACGGCCGGTGACGGCCCGAAGCGAATCATCGAGACCACCCTCGACGCGATGTGTTCCGGGGGCATGTACGACCACATCGGCGGAGGCTTCGCCCGGTACTCGACCGACCGCGAGTGGCTCGTGCCCCACTTCGAGAAGATGCTCTCCGACCAGGCTCTCCTGCTGGGGATCTACTTGAAGGGTCTGATCGTGCTCGGTCGACGCGACTGGCGCCTCGTCATCGAGGAGACCATCACGTACGTGCTCACGGAGCTGCGCCACCCCGACGGCGGCTTCTTTTCCGCCGAGGACGCCGATTCACCCGACTCCGACGGAACCACCGTCGAGGGATGGTTCTCGACCTGGACGCCCGACGAGGTCCGAGCCGCACTCCCCCAGATCGATGCCTCCGTAGTCGAGACGTTGATCGACTGGTACGCAATCAACGACGCCGGCAACTTCGACGGCCGGTCGATTCCGAACCGTCTGGCCGCCAGGGGACAGCTCGTACGTGCGCCCGAACTCGACGCTGCTGTCGCTGCACTGCGCGCCGCCCGGTCTCAACGCCCGCACCCCAGCCTCGACGACAAGGTCCTGACCGAGTGGAACGCATTGTTTCTCTCGTCACTCGCTCAGGCCGCTGCCGTCTTCGGGCGCCGCGACTGGCTCGATGCCGCGATCGCCAACGCCGAGTTCCTGCTCCGTGAGTTGCGCGACGACAAGGGGCGTTGGTCGCGCAGTTGGCAGGCCGATGGCCGACCGGCAGCGCGCCACGCCGCCCTCGCCGCCGACCATGCAGCCCTCGTCGACGCCTTCACCCGCCTGGCCGAGGCGAGCGGCGAGGCACGCTGGATCGCCGAAGCGATGCGCACCGCCGACACGATGCTCGACTGGTTCTTCGACCCGGAACA
>JANPKU010000145.1:0-30491 GCA_031426215.1 Actinomycetes bacterium | reverse complement strand
CGATGCGACACCAGGTCGAACGCCAACACGTGGTCGGTGACCTTCTCGGAGTGATGGTGCCGACCGACACCTGACCGTTCGTTCGTCGGCAGCGTCCCCGCTGAGCCGAGGACCGCGTCTAGATCAGGACGGCGGCGGTGGAGGTGGCATTGCCGACGGAGGCGCGGCGGGAGGTGGTGGTGGCGGCGCACTCGGCGCAACGGGCGGTGGCGTGACCGATGGGGCCGGCGGCGGCGCCACGGCGCTGTCCGGCACCGTCATCCCAGCCGGGAATGCCGCAGTGTCCGCCATCGCAGCGTCATCGCTTGCACCACCCTGAGGGCCTTTGGACCGCTTGAAGAGCACATAGGCGACGGCTGCGGCCGCAACAACTGCGAGCAACACCAGGATGATGATCCACGTCGACGATCCGCTGCCGCCACCGCCCGGTGTCCATTCGGCGGTCATGGTGGCATCACCGTCCGTCACGAATTCGGAATCGGGCTTGACCTCCCAGGTCGCGGTCGATCCGTCGGTCGACGTTGCGTTGTTCTCGCCCAACGAGCCGGGTGCGCTCACGGTGAACTTGATCGTGAACAGGTCGTCGAGGGTGACGCCGAGCATCTCGGTCATTGCGTCGGTTTCGGCCGGGTCGCCGGTGAGTTCGTCGACGCCCTCGAGCACGGCGTTGAACCGGGTGCCCTGCTCGTCGTGCTCGATCGAGAACGACGACGTGTCGTCGCCGAGCGAGTTGAGTTCGTCGACCGGCACGCCGGTGACCGTGCAACCGACGCCCACCTCACCGTCCTCGTCGATCTGGCGCACCGTCACCTCGTAGTCGGTGAGCTCTGCCGTGAGATCGCCACACGGGTCGTCGCCACCGGTGAACTCCTCCAGAATTGCGTCGCCCGACAGCCCATCCAGTTCTTCCGTGTCCTCGCCCAACAGACCTGCGAACTCCTGGAGTTGCGCGGTGTCGATCAGGATGAGGTAATCGACGTCGGCGGTGGCGTCTTCGTTGATCGTGAAGGTGGCCTCGAGGGTGAAACACCCGGCGAGCAGTGCGCTGGTGGCGGCGAGCGCCAGTGCCGAGGTGACGGTCCTCGTGGTTCGACGTGTCATTTTCGACACCGTAGTCTCGAGGCCAGGTCGCAACAGGGAATAGACACCCCCCGGGGTATGCTTGCACACTGCACCGTGGTGGTCAACCATCGGCCAACAGCTGAAAGGCGTCACGATGAAGTTCACGCAGTACTACCTCGAGTGTCTGTCGCAGGCCTCGTACCTGATCGGCGACGAGTCCACCGGGCGGGCTGTCGTGGTCGATCCTCGTCGCGACATCGACGAGTACGTTCGCGACGCTGCGACGGACGGTCTCACGATCGAATTGGTCATCGAGACCCATTTCCACGCCGATTTCCTGTCCGGCCACCTCGAGTTGGCCGCAGCGACCGGAGCCGAGATCGGCTACTCATCCGTCGCCGACACCGAGTTCCCCTCACGAGGACTCGCCCACGGCGAGCGCATCTCGCTCGGTGACGTGCAGCTCGAGATCCGCCACACCCCTGGACATACCCCGGAGTCGCTCAGCGTGGTCGTCTGGGAACACGCCGACGATGACGTGCCGTATGGCGTGCTCACCGGCGATGCGCTCTTCATCGGTGATGTGGGCCGACCCGACCTCCTGGCGTCGTTCGGCTTCACCCGCGACGAGTTGGCCGACAAGCTCTACGACAGCCTCCACGATCAACTCCTCACGCTGCCCGACGCCACACGCGTGTATCCGGCACACGGCGCCGGATCGGCGTGTGGAAAGAATCTCTCGACCGAGACCTGGTCGACGATCGGCGACCAGCGGGTCGACAACTACGCGCTCGTGGCGCCGGACCGGAAGACCTTCATCGCATTGGTCACCGAGGGCCAGCCTCCTGCTCCGTCGTACTTCGTGTACGACGCCGCGCTGAACCGTCAGGACCGTCCGCTGCTCGACGAGACGGCACCGCTCGACGCGCTCGACTTCGAGGCCGTCAGCCGCCATGTCGCTGCCGGAGCGATCCTGCTCGACGGTCGTGCTCCCGAGGAATTCGCACGCGGGCACCTCGTCGGCTCCGTGAACGTCGGGCTCGAAGGCCGGTACGCCGAGTTCGCCGGGTCGGTGGTTCCGATCGACGTCGACATCGTCCTCGTTGCCGAGCCCGGCTTCGAAATCGAGGCACGCAACCGACTGGGGCGGATCGGTTTCGATCGCGTGGTGGGCTTCCTCGCCGACCCGTTCGCCGTGATGGTCGAGCATCCCGAGCAGACCGCGCGAGCCTCTCGTCTTACCGTCCCTCAGTTCGAACGGTTCAGAGCCGAGGTCGACGGCGTGCAGATCGTCGACATCCGCAACCCGGGTGAGGTCGCGATCGGCTCGATCGAGGGTTCGATGGCGCTGCCGGTCGGGCAGCTCCCGAGTCGTCTCGACGAACTCGATCCCACTGCCCCCACCGTCGTCTACTGCGCCGGCGGCTATCGCTCGTCGGTGGCGGCGAGCGTGCTGCGGCGCGCAGGGTTCACCGACGTCTCCGACCTGCTCGGCGGCTACGGCGCCTGGCTCGAGTTCGCCGGGCCGCGCTGAGCAGACGCACCCCGTTCTGCCCCCTCATCGGCCGCCGCGTGACCTTTGGCCCTTCCATCGAAGGCCCTGGAGTGGCTTGATCAGTGCGGTGGACGTGAATTCGCCGCACGAGTACGAGCCAGGGACGACCCTGGCGGAGGAAGGTCGAACCATGGTGATCGCGGAGGAAACAGTGCGCTCGGTTCCCAGCCCTGCCGTCGAGGGCGGCCGATGGGTCGTCGGGCTCGACGGATCGGAGTGTTCCGCAAACGCGCTCGAGTGGGCTGCCGCCAACATCGGTGGTCGCGCGGCCGATGTCGAACTGGTCATCGCCTGGCAGACACCGGTCGTCGGTGCGTACCCGATGGCGGCACCGGTCACGCTGGCGTTCGACGACACCGAGTTCCACGACGCGGCAGTGCACGACGTCGCTGCGGTGGCCGAGAAACTCCGCGACCGTCTCGCTGTGCCGGTCACGGCGACGGTTGGCCATGGTGGTCCAGCGCAGGTGCTCCTCGAAGCATCCGCATCGGCGGCACTCTTGGTGATCGGCAGCCGCGGTCGTGGCGGATTCGCCCGTCTGTTGCTGGGCTCCACGAGCACCCAGTGCGCCACGCATGCATCGGTTCCCACCGTGGTGGTGCCCGGCGATGTGGCGCCGAAGCGGGCCGAGACGCTCCTCGTCGGGTGCGACGGATCACCGAATTCGATGGTGGCGCTGCGTTGGGCTATCCAGTTCGCGGCACCCGGCGGCACGGTGGTGGTCGCGTGGGTGTGGGACGCCACGCCGCTCGCCGTCGGCGCTGACGCCTTCTTCTTTCCTGACGCAAGCGACCTTGCGGCGGAACGATTCGAGTATCTCGTCGACACCGTTGCCGACGAAGCGAACGCCGCCGAGGTGACGTTGCGGCGCGAATTCATCCGCGGGACGCCCCGCTCGGCGCTGGTCGCTCAGGCCGAGAACGTCGATCTCGTCGTCGTGGGTGCGTGCGGTCACGGTGCTGTCGGCGCGGCGCTGCTGGGCTCGGTTTCGACGTGGCTGCTCCACCATGTCCATCGTCCCATTGCGGTCGTTCCGCTGAGCGCGTGACGGGTGGAGCACGTGTTGTGTCGCTGCATGAGCGACAATGGCGCTCATGATCCGAGTCTTCCTGCTCGACGACCACGAGGTGGTTCGCCGAGGTGTCGCCGCTGCGCTCGACGCCGAGGAAGATCTCACGGTTGTCGGCGAGGCCGGCACGGCCGAGGAAGCGCTCGCCGGAATCCGTGAGCACGCCCCCGACGTGGCGGTGCTCGACGTCCGCCTCGGTGAAGGTGAACACAACGGCATCGATGTGTGCCGCCAGATCACCTCCGAGTTCGACGACGTCAAGGTGCTGATCCTGACCTCGTTCGACAGTGACCGGGCGCTCGTCGACGCCGGCCTTGCGGGTGCCTCAGGGTTTCTCCTCAAGCAGATCCGCAGCACCGAGTTGGTCGACACCATCCGTGGGGTTGCCGCCGGTCGCCGATATCTCGACGGGGCCGAGGTGCGTTTGGCGAGCCGGCGCCTCCGGGAGAGCGAGGAGGGCCGACTCGATGATCTGACTGCACAAGAGCGGCGCATCTTCGACCTGATCGGCCAGGGCTACACCAACCGCCACATCGCCCAGGAGATGTACCTGGCCGAGAAGACGGTCAAGAACTACGTGTCGAATCTGTTGGCCAAGCTGGGCATGTCACGGCGCACCGAGGCCGCCGCGCTCGCGGCCCGTCTGGTCGAGCGCCATCGCAACGAGATGTGAGCGTCTGGCGCCGGTGCAGCGCCCGAGCGTTCAGACCGGAACGCGCCAGAGGAGCCTGGTGCCGGTCGGCTCGTTCGGTCCGATGGTGCAGGTTCCGCCGAGTTCGGCGGCACGCCAGATCATGTTCGACAGACCCCCCGATCGTTTCGGTTCGTCCGGCATCCCGACACCGTTGTCGTTGATCTGCAGTGACAGCGTGTCGGCAGAACACTCGATCCGCACCTCGGATGCAGTGGCGTGGGCATGGCGAGCCACATTCGACAGTCCTTCGGTGACCGTTGCCACCACCTGATCAGCGATGAACTTGGGAAGGCTGTCGAGATCTCCGGCGAGGTGGAGCACCGGCTCGAAACGCTGGTGACGAGCGCGTTCGTGAACCAGTTCGGCGAGCTGCGCCGACAGCGTGCGGTGCTCGTTGTGCTGGCCGAGCCGGAAGATGGCGGATCGGAGCTCGTGGATGGTGTCGTCGAGTTCGATGATCGTGGCACCGATGCGCTCCGCGACCATCGGCGGCTGCGCTGCGGACTGCACGGCCTGCAAGCTCATCCCTGCGGCAAACAGCCGTTGTATCACCATGTCGTGGAGGTCACGGGCGATTCGTTCCCGATCGCGCAGCATGGCCATCTGCGACGCCGACTCCTGGCGATCGCTGACGTCTCGGATCGTGGCGATCGTCAACTGGTTGCCGTCGACCGTGCACGGGCTCAAGCTGACCTCGACGGGGAACATCTCACCCGACGAGTGCTGTGCGAACAGCTGCAGTCCGGTTCCCATCGGGCGGCTCGAGGGTGCCATGGCAAAATCGGCGCGACGCTGCGCGTGCGAGTCACGGAACTCGGTTGGCACGAGTTCATCGATCGAAGAACCGACGAACTCCTCCTGGCTCCGGCCGAACATCCTGCCGGCAACGGGGTTGGCGAGACGGATGATGCCGTCGGCGTCGACCAGGAGCAGACCATCGGGCGATGAATCGATCAGCGCTCCCGTGAGCTCAGCGCGATCCATATGCGCACCATCGTAGACCCGGCAGTTCGACCAGCCGTGTGCGTCCGCCGAGTGATCAGTGGTGGAGATGCGGTGGACGCACCAGCAACACGGGGCACGGGGCGTGCCGGACGATCGCCGCGGCCGTGCTGCCGATCACGAATCGCGAGACGCCCGTTCGTCCCCGGGTGCTCGCCACGATCAGCGACGCGTGGATTGCCGACGCGAAGTCGGCGACCTCGTCGTGCACGTGCGCACCGTGGAGCACCTCGAACTGCACCGGATGCCCCGAGCTCTTGGCGAGCTTTCGTGCCAGCCGCGCCGGGTAGGCGGACTCACCCACGTCCGTCGAGGCGACAGTATTCGGGTCGACCACCTCGACGATCCAGGGCTCGCCGCCGAATTCGATTCCCCACGCTGCGGCAAGTGGCAGCACGGACTCGGCCGCGTCGGAGCCGTCGACGGTGGCGATGACCGGTCCCCCGAACGGTGCGGGCTCGACGCGGGGGCCGACCACGAGCACCGGTCCGAAGATCCGTTCGAGCAGCTCCTCGGTGACGCTGCCGAGCAGCGCAGCCGAGCGACCCCTGCCGTGCGATGCCAGCACCACGGTTGCCTCGGGGTGACGTTCGACCTCGTCGCCGATGGCCTGTGCGACACTCTCGGTCGCGACGTGCACGTGTGTCGACACGAGCATCCCGGCGCTGTCGTGTTGTTCGAGGCGCTCGGCAAGCCGGCACCCGACACCCACACGGTCGTGCTCGTCGAAAACGACCTCGATCACGTCGACCGCAGCATCACAGCGCTGGGCGAGCGTCACTGCGATGTCCACGGCACGCCACGACGCATCAGATCCATCGACGGGAACGATCAGGCGCTGAACCATGGTGTCTCCTCGCTTTCGACAATCTCTCTGTAGAGATCGTTGTTCGACAACGCACTGCGGTACCAGGGCCCAATGTCACGGCTGATCGTCGGAGGGTCCTTGGACCTTTGCGGCCTGGCCGGTGAGGGGCGATACTCGATGCCATGACAGCTCGATGGATCGTTGGTATCGATGGGTCGAACGCAGCAGCTGGTTCCCTGCGATGGGCGGTCGGTCATGCCGAAGGTCGAGGTGTCGAAATCACCGCCATCGGTGCGTTCCACGTTCCGGCGATCATGGCGGTGTTCTCCGCCAAGCGTGGGTTCGGTGTCGACGAGCTCGGTTTGGCCGCCACCGCAGGTCACGATGTCGATGTTGCGATCGAATCGGTCGCTGGCGCCAGCACCGCCGTGCACTCTTCGATCGTCGAAGGCCAGGCCCAGCACGTCCTGGTCGATGCGTCCGTGGATGCTGATCTGCTCGTGCTCGGTCGCACCGGCAGTGGCGAACTCCGCCATCACCTGCTCGGTTCGGTCAGTCAGTACTGCGTGACCCATTCGCACGCACCCGTGGCTGTGGTGCCGGCGGGAGTCGCGCATGTGACGTCGTCGATCGTGGTGGGTTTCGACGGCAGCGATCATGCAGCCGACGCTGTGCGCTGGGCGCTCGAGTTCGCCGGCACGACTGCCCGGGTGCGGGTGGTGGCTGCGATCGAGGTGGCGCCGTGGCTCGACCTCGATCTCAGTCGCAGTCGGTTCGGTGACGAGATCGACCGAGAGGAAGAACGCATCACCAACGCGCTCGACGCCATCGATCCGGATCGTCGCGCCGAACGTTCGATCGTGACGCAAGGGCCTCGACAGGCGCTCGCCGAAGCGCAGGACGGTGCCGATTTGATCGTTGTCGGAAGCAGCGGCCGTGGACTCGTCGCTGCCGGACTGCTGGGTTCGGTGAGTGCCTGGCTCCTCCACGACGCCGCACTCCCCGTGGTGGTGGTGCCGCCGCGCTGACCGTCAGTTCGCGCGGTCGGAGGCGGTGTCGGTCCACCCGAGCGAACTGTCGGGACGCGCATCGTCGACGATGTGGTACCTGCGACCGGTGACGACCGTTGGCTCGATGCGAACGAAGTTGGGCTTGTCCCACGAGAGCCACGGGAACAGGGGAAGGTTCTCGGCGTCGAACACCTCTTGCATGCGCTCGATCGGTCGGGCATCGCCCTTCACCACGACACTCCAGGCCGTACGTTCGTCCGGTTCGTATCCGTCGATCTCGAACGCGACCACTCCGCTGAGCACTGCACCGGCGAGCTTGGTGCCGGCGGCACTGCGGAACACGATGCCGCCGTTGTCGACCACGAAGTTGATCGGAAAGATGTCGGGCTGACCCGCGATGTCGACGGCCAGCCGTCCGACAGCGGCGTGATCGAGCAAGTTCCAGCAGTCGGATTCGCTCAGGATCTCGGTGGATTGCTGTCGTTCGTCCATGGATCCAGTCAATCCGATCGACCACGCGGCGTGAAGGGCCCTAGGTCAGTTGGTGTGACGGTCGGCGGAGGATTGCGGGCTGTCGTCGACATCGACTCTAGGATCGTGAGTGATGAGCAACACCAGCTCGGGTCCGGTGATCGTCGGGGTCGATGGTTCGAGCAATGCCCAGCGGGCCTTGGCGTTGGCCGCCGAGATCGCCCGCCGATTCGACTTCGACCTGGCGGTGTTCCATGCGATCGGCCTGATGACGGTGATCGACGGCGAGCACGTCCCCTCCGAGGGGCATCGCGATGACCTCGAGCGGCTGCTCCGTCTCGAGTGGTGTTCGGCGATTGCCGGCGATCGGGATCTTCGCTGGCGGGCCGAGCTGGTCTACGGCAGCCCTGCCGACGTGTTGATGAAGATGGCGACGGCGCTCGACGCCTCGTTCGTCGTGGTCGGATCGCGTGGCGTCGGTGACGAGCTGGCGCTCGGGAGTACGAGCCATCACGTGGTGCACCACTGCGACCGCCCGGTCGTGGTGGTGCCCCCAGCCGAGCGCCTCGCCTGACGACGACGTGGCATCACCGGGTACGGTCCGGACATGACTGAATTCACTGGTCGTGTCGCCATCATCACCGGGTCGTCGAGCGGGATCGGCGAACAGACCGCCCGCCGACTCTCGGCGCTCGGAGCCACCGTGGTCGTCAACTCCGCTTCATCGATCGAGGCAGGAGAGGCAGTGTCAGCTTCGCTTCCCGGCGAGTCGTACTACCTGCGTGCCGACATCAGCGATCAGGACGAAGCGCATGCGCTCGTCGACGACACCATCGAGCGGTACGGCCAGCTCGACTTCCTGATCAACAACGCAGGATGGACCACGTCGATCCCGCACGATCATCTCGACGACCTCACCGACGAGATCTTTCGCAAGACGTTCGACGTGAACGTGTTCGGAACGTGGTGGCTCACGAAGCGCGCCATCCCGCACCTGCGCAACTCCGACGATGCCAACATCGTCAACATCACCTCGATCGCCGGCCTCCGACCGGTCGGTTCATCGATGGCCTATTCCATGACAAAGGCCGCTCTCAACCAGATGACACTGCTGCTCGCCAAGAGCTACGGCCCGATCCGAGTGAACGCCGTGGCCCCCGGCCTGGTGGCGACGCCGTGGACCGAGGACTGGGACGCGATGCACGAAGCGATCGCGAAGCTGGCCCCGGTACCGCGTTCGGCCACTCCGGACGACTGCGCCGAAGCGGTGCTGGCGCTCCTGCGCAACAAGTACGCAACCGGTGAGATCTTCGTCGTCGACGGTGGCTCGACGCTCAAGATGTAGTCGCTCCTGGTGGAGCGATAGCGAGCAGCCAGGCCGGCAGACGGGTGGGCCGGCCCGCAGTGGTGACGCAGCCGTGCACGGTCACGCCAGTTGAACGAGGTCGGGCGATACCGTCTTCATCGTCGACGGTGATCAGGTACGCCATCTGGAACGTGGCCCGCGTGACCGCCGCCAAACGCAGGTGCACCGTGATCTGCTCGTCGAATTCGAGTGGTTGGCGGTACTGCACGAACGACTCCAACACGGGCGACTCGAGGCCGGAGTCGCGCCACTCGGTGAACGGGTGGCCGATGGCTCGCAGGTACTCGACCCGCGTCTCTTCGAAATAGGCCAGATAGTTGCTGTGATGGACGATGCCCATGGCGTCGGTCTCGACGAAACGGACCCGGATCCGATGGGCGAACTCGTAGTCGTCGGGTGACGTGGACGGATCGACGGACAGGCGCACGTCGCCGACCTTACAAGCGCGTCCTACAGTCGAAGCCGTGACGCCAGCAGTCGTGGAACTCGAGAACGCGGGGATCGTCCATACGATCCACGAGTACGACCGAGGCGACGACCTCCACGACTTCGGTCGCGAAGCCGCGGACTCGCTCGGACTCGACCACGATCAGGTCTTCAAGACGCTCGTGATCGTCGCCGACGACGAGTTGGTGGTGGCCATCGTGCCGGTCAGCTGTCAGCTCTCGATGAAGCGCGTCGCTGCTGCCATCGGTGCCAAGAAGGCAACGATGTGTGATCCCGCACGAGCGGAGCGGTCGTCGGGCTACATCGTCGGCGGCATCAGCCCGATCGGGCAGCGCAAGCGGCTCCGCACCGTCATCGACGAGACCGCCGAGCTGTTCGACATGGTGTTCGTCAGCGGGGGCAAGCGAGGCATGGACATCGGGCTGGCCCCCGCTGATCTGATCGGTGTCCTCGACGCCACCGTCGCACCGATCACGGCCTGACGGCGCGCCCGCCGACACCGGGCGCTCTCAGCGGGCAGGGTGGCGCATCAACGCTTCGATGCGAGCCACGCGCGTCCTCGCCGGCGGATGCGAGGCAGCGAGTCGGGCCCGCCAACCGATCGGCCGACGTCCCGTTCCGCGTGCCAGCAGTTCGCGCAACGCACTGGCCAGCTCGCTTCCGAATCCCATTCGGACGGCACGGCGGTCTGCCTCGAATTCCGAAGAGTGACCGACGAGGTTGGCCATTGCGTCGCTGGCGCGCAGTGCAGCGGTGAACACCCACGACAGTGCATGCATGACGACAGCGACGACCGAACCGAGCGTTGCGACGAGCGGCGATCTCTGGCCGAAGCTTCCGACCGACGCATGTCCGACGTTCTCGAGGAAGAACCCCACACGCGCCAGGAGTACGACCGGCGCCGAGAGCCAGTGCCCGATCGTGATCGCCACGGTGTGCAGCCCCAGGTGGTGGCTCAATTCGTGGGCGAGCACGCCGCGCAGCTGATCCCGAGTGAGCTCGTGCACGGCGAAACTGGTCACCAGTACGAGATGGCCTCCGCAGGCGAACGCATTGAGTTCGTCGGTCGGCAGGACGCGCACCACATAGCGACTCGCAGGAAGCCCGTTCGCCTCGGCGATCTGACTCCACAGTGGCTCGATGATCGCGGCCTCCTCGGCCGTTGGTCGGCGCGCCCGGAGCAATGGTGTGAGCACGAGCACCTGGATCGCCTTGACGAACAGCAGCAGCCCGGCAGCAACGAAACCGAGCACGACCCACCAGTACCGCAGGTCGGTGAGCCAGCCGAATGGCAGCCAGACGATGAACAGTGCGAGCAGCGCGAAGGGCACGATCGCCAGCACGGGCATCAACGCCCAGACCGCCCCCCGTTCAACACTTCGGGCGCCTTGACGTGCTCGCATCGCGGTCGACACGATACGCACCGTGGCGGAGGGTTCGTGACGGTGTGGAGTTGTTCAAGATCTGTTCGGGCTCCCGGACAGACGGCATCGAGAGGGGTACGGTCCTCATGAGCCGCCTGGCTGGAGTCAGGCGGTTGTTGGTTGAAGAGGAGACCGAAGTGCAGGAGTCAGCAACGTCGGCGTGTGACGACCAGGGGATGCGTTCGTTACTCGACGACGCAGCGCGTTGTCGTACGACCGAACCGGAACGATCACGCCAACTCGCGCTCGACGCACGCGTGCTCGCCCGTGCACTCTCCCAGCCGGCGTTCGAGGCCGAGGCGCTGTATCACCTGGCATCGATCGCGCATCAGACCGGCCACGTCGAGGACGCCTTTGCCCTTGCGACCGAGGCCGTCGAGCTGTCGCGGGACGATGAGGTCAGCCTTGCGCTTGCGTGGTCACTGCATCTGATCGGTGTCGTTCACTACCAGGCCAGCAATTACGCGGACGCGCTCGAATCCTGTCTGCGTGCGCTGCAGGTGTACCGGGCGTCCGACCACGACCTCGACGAAGGTCGCATCCTGCACACGGTGGCGGCCATCTATCAGTCGATGGCTGACTTCGACCGGGCGATCGCCACCTACGAGTCTGCGCTGGCCGTCAACGAGACGCTCGGGCGCCCGGACGTCGACGCAATGGTGCTCGGCAATCTCGCTCGGATCCGTGGTCGTCGCGGTGAGTATCTCGAAGCGATCGAACTCGGGCGGCGAGCGGTGTCGCTCGCTCACACCGATGCACCACATCTCGTCGGAGGCCTGCTCGCAGACCTGGCCGAAGCTCACGCCGGCCTCGGTGAGATCGTGGCCGCCGACGCCTGCTTCACCGAGGCCCGCAACGCCTGGGCACAGCGCGTGCAGTCGGGCGAGTCGGTGCTGGTGGTCGAGCAACTCGGCGTCATGGTGTCGGAAGGACGAGTTGCGCTGCGTAACGGCAGGTTCGACGTGTCGATCTCGGTGCTGCTGGCAGCGCTCGACCTCGCCGATCACTCCGACCATCGAGAGCTCGAACTCGAGGTCCACGATCTGCTCGCCACGGCATGCAAGCAGGCAGGACGATTGTCCGAAGCGCTCGAGCACCGTGAACGGCACTTCGCGCTGCATCGCGAGATCTTCACCGATGCGGCAGATCTTCGGATGCGCACCATCCAGGTGGCCCACGACAACGAGAACGCCCGGCACCTCGGTCGCATCACACGAATGACGACATCGGGTCTCGTCGCCGACTTCGCGGCCGAGCACGCCGAGGTGGACGCGTATCATCTCGAGGCGTACGAGCGCCTCGCTGCGCTTGCAGAGATGCGAGGCGGCAACACCACCCGGCACACCAGCGGCGTCGGTGACCTGGCCGCCGAAATCGGCCACGCCATCGGCCAGCATCCCGAGTGGTGCGAGCGCCTTCGTCTCGCGGCTCGGCTGCACGACATCGGCAAGGTGGCGGTGAACGATCGTTTGTTGTTGAAGCCCGGGCCGCTCACCGTGGAAGAGTTCGACGAGATCAAGCAGCACGCCGTGTTCGGCCGACGACTGTTGTCCGGCGTTTCGACCGACCTGTTTGCACTCGCGGCAGAAGCCGCGTGGTCGCATCACGAATGGTGGGACGGCTCCGGTTATCCGAACGGACTCGCCGGCAAGGCGATCCCGCTGTCGGGCAGGATCGTCGCGATCGCCGACGTGTTCGACTCGCTCGCGACGCGACGCGTGTACAAGCGCGAATGGACACGAGACGAGGCCGCACGTTTCGTGGTGTCCGGTTCGGGATCACAGTTCGATCCCGAACTCATCGAGGCGTTCACGAAGGTGCTCGCCGCCAGATACCCCGAACTCGCTGCCGACACCGACACCGACGCCGACCTCGCCTGACCTGATCCGTGGTGCCAGACACCACGCGTCGCGCGGTCAGCGAAGTGCGTTGACGTCAACGAAGTGCGTTGACGTCAGCGAAGTGCGTTGATCACCCATCGCCGCACGAAGACCGCCAAGTCGTCGATCGTGATGTCGTCGCCCAGTCGCCCGTTGCGGTACGAGTTCGAGAACGACGACACCGTTCCGAGCACGCCGACGGCGACGAGGTCGGACGGGGCGTCGGCGATGGTTCCAGCGCGCTGGCCCTCCTCGACGAGTCGTCGCACGTCATCGAGGTAGACCCCGGCACCCTCGGCGAGGACGTCGGCGACTTCGGGGTCGCTGCGTTCGACATCGAGCAGTGCGAAGTACGCAGCGTGGTCGGCCATGAATCGAACGCTCGCGTCGGCGCCGTCCGCGATGCGGGTGATCGCGTCGCCCGAGGAATCCATCGCCGTGCCTTGCGCTCGACGCAGACGCAGGCGCATCGTGCGTACCAGTTCGGCGAACAGCGCACCTTTCGTCGGGAAGTACCAGTAAAAGAGGCCCTTGGCGACGCCAGCCGCCTGGCAGATGTCGGCGATGCGCGTGGCGGAGTATCCGTGGGCGGCGAACAGTTCGCCCGCGGCATCGAGGAGTTGCTGCTTGCGTTCGAGCCCGTGCTCGGTGTGCTGGCGCTCGTCGGCTGCGTCGAGGAGTGCAGGGTCGAGGAGTGCAGGGTCGAGGCGCTCGGCGTCGGCAGTGGTCACCGGGACAGTCCAACCGAAACTTGACCCGCCGGTCAAGACGGCCGGTCGGTGGCCGTCGGGCGGCGACCAGTACGGTGAACCTCGATGGCCGCCACACGCGACGAGCGCATCGCCACCCGAACCCGCAACGACAAGTGGCAGAACACGCCGCTGCGCATCGAGATGGACGAGTGCATCAACTGTGACGCCTGCCTTCGCCACTGCCCTCCGCACTTCGGGGCGATCTTCAACCACGGCGCCGACGTGATCATCGTGCCCGAACTCTGCAGCGGCTGCGACAAGTGTCTGCCGGTGTGTCCCGTCGACTGCATCTACCCCGACCCCGACTGGCAGGCAAGCGTGGTTCCCGCCGACTGGTGGAACGAACCAAACGGGCCGAACGATCCGTACCGGTAGCTTTGGGACATGACCGCGCCTGCCGTCCTGCCCGAAGCCGAGCCGATGTCGCACGTCGGTTCCACACCGGTGGGTGTACTCGTGATCCACGGCTTCACCGGCAATCCGTCGTCGATGCGCGGGATCGCCGAGGCGATGGTCGAACTCGACCATCACGTCGAGATGCCCCGGCTTCCCGGCCATGGCACCACCGTCGACGACATGGTCACGACCGGCTGGGCCGACTGGACCGCTGAGGTCGCGGCGGCACACGCCCGTCTTTCCGATCGGGTCGATCAGATCGTGGTGGTCGGGCTCAGCATGGGGGGTTCGCTCACGCTGTGGTCCGGGTTCGAGTTGCCGAGCGTCGCTGGATTGGTGGCCATCAACCCGGCGACCATGCCGCAAGCAGCAGACGTCCTGGCCATGATCCAGGAGATGGTCGACGACGGCACCGAGGTGGCCCCGGCCATCGGCGGCGACATCGCCGATCCCGACGTGACCGAAAGCTCCTACGACGGCGCCCCGCTGCGGCCATTGCTGTCGTTCATGCGCGAAGGGCTGATGCCGATGACCGATCGGTACGGCGAGCTGACGATGCCGCTGTTGCTGATCACGTCGCGTCAAGACCATGTGGTCGAGCCGGCGAACAGCGAACATCTCGCTGGGACCCACGGCGGTGAGGTCGACCACGTGTGGCTCGAGCGCAGCTATCACGTGGCCACCCAGGACTACGACGCCGCCGACATCGAGCGCATGGTCGGCGAGTTTGTCGCCCGGGTCACGGGCGGCCGATGATTTCGTCGATCCCGAGCCCGTCGTTCAATTCGTTCGACATCGGTCCGCTCAGCCTGAACCTCTACGGGTTGATGATCGCGCTCGGTGTGGTCGCTGCGGTCTGGCTGTTCGGTCGACGGCTCGAAGAGCGCGGGGTCGGCACTCGTGACGACGCGAGCTCCATTGCGATCTGGGCGGTGCTCGCCGGAGTCATCGGCGCCCGGCTGTACCACGTGGCCACCGACTGGGACCTGTTCGCCGACAACCTCGGCCGGATCCCACAGATCTGGAAGGGAGGCCTCGGCATCCCCGGCGGTCTCCTCGCAGGGGTCCCGGTCGGGCTGTACCTGTCGAAGCGGCGAGGTATCCCGATCGCCGTTGCTGCCACCTGTGCAGCCCCGGCAATCCCGCTCGCGCAGGCGATCGGGCGCTGGGGCAACTACTTCAACCAGGAACTCTTCGGGCGACCCACCGATCTGCCGTGGGCGTTGGAGATCGACCCGATCCACTTCGACACCACCGTGTACGCGGTCGGCACCACGTTCCATCCGACGTTCCTGTACGAATCGCTGTGGAGCACCGGGTTGGTCATTCTGCTGCTCTGGATCGACAAGCGGTTCCGCCCGGCCCCGGGCCAACTGTTCGCGATGTACGTCATCGGCTACGGCATCGGGCGCTTCTGGGTCGAGGGCCTGCGCATCGATCGTGCCGACGAACTCGCCGGGCTGCGTTGGAACCAGTGGGTGGCGGTGATGGCCATCGTGGGTGGCGCGCTGACGCTCGCCTGGATGCGGCGCCACCCGAGCCCCGAACCGTTCATCGGGGTACCGGTCGACGTCGAACGAGGTCTCGACGAGGTGGTGGTCGACGAAGATGAACCTGACGCCGGCGGTGACGACTCCAACGGTGACAACGACAACGGTCACAACTCCAATGGCAACGTCGAGAGGTCAGGCGGGGAGCCGATCGCCTGACTTCGTGTCGAACAGGTGCAGCCCTGCGGTTCGGGGTACCAGGCTCACCTTGTCGCCACTGCGCAACACGCCGAGCCCGTCGGTGCGAGCCACGATCTCTTTGTCGGTGCCATCGGCAAGGCAGTAGAGAAATGCCTCCGAGCCGAGTTCCTCGACGAACTCGACCGTGGCATTCAGGCCGCCACCGGCCCCGATCTCGAAGTCGTTCGGCCGAACTCCGACCGTCACCGCGGCCGAGGTGAGTGCTTCGAGTTGATCGGGCGTCAGCGTGACGCTCAACGAACCGTAAGTGGCGTCGGTGCCCGACGTGGTCGCCGGCAGCAGGTTCATCGCCGGGGAACCGATGAATCCGGCGACGAACTCGTTGATCGGATTGGTGTACAACTCGCGCGGCGGTGCGCACTGCTGGAGGATGCCGTCGTTCATCACGGCGACGCGATCGCCCATCGTCATCGCCTCGGTCTGATCGTGGGTGACGTACACGGTGGTGACGCCCAGCTGGCGCTGGAGTGCGGCGATCTGTGTGCGTGTCTGCACGCGTAGCTTCGCGTCGAGGTTCGACAGCGGTTCGTCCATCAGGAACACCTGCGGCTCACGCACGATGGCGCGGCCCATCGCCACCCGCTGGCGTTGACCACCCGAGAGCTTGGCCGGTTTGCGGTCGAGGAACGCTCCGAGGTCGAGGATTCGTGCCGCCTCCTCGACCCGGATTCGGCGCTCCTTCTTCTTCACCTTCTTGACCTTGAGGTGGAAGCCGATGTTGTCGGCCACGGTCATGTGTGGATACAACGCGTACGACTGGAAGACCATGGCGATGTCACGGTCCTTCGGTGCGACATCGGTGACGTCACGGTCGCCGATGAAGATCTGTCCGTCATCGACCGGCTCGAGGCCGGCGAGCATCCGAAGCGTCGTGGACTTGCCGCAACCGGACGGGCCGACGAGCACGAGGAACTCACCGTCGCCGATCTCGAGGTCGAGTGCGTCGACCGCAGGCGAATCGGTGCCCGGATAGGTGCGGCTCGCTTGTTGGAAGGTGACAGTGGCCAACTGGAACTCCTGATCTGGTGCGATGTCGTCGTTCGTCTCGGTGCAGTCACCATCATGGCCCGTCGTCCCGCTCAGTGCGCACGATCGATCTTCAGGTCTCGTCGTGGGATGCAGGTCCATCGTCCAGGGCGGTGCGGCGCAGGTGGGCGCGTAGCCCAGGTAGCGCCAGATCGACATGACCTCTCGATGTCGCAATGATCATTTCTGCGTCGATGAGACGCCGCCGGTACTGCTGGGCATAGTTGTGGCTGTGCGAGAGCCGTACGACGACGTCGGCCATCTTGGATTCACCGTCGTCGACGGCCAGAGCGGCAAGGAACCGTCGATCACCTTTCGACAACGGTTGTAGCGCCGGCTCGAGCACCTGGGTGCCGAGCTTCTCGATCATCACCGGGTACGCATTGTTCACGTCATCGACAGTGATCTCGATGTTGTCGGGATGCTGTCGCCAGGCGTGATATCCGGCGAGTTGGATCATGAACGGGTAGCCCTCCGACGCTGCGACAGCAGCGTCGAGCGCGTCGTCGCCGATGGTGCGGCCGGCATCGAATATCGGGACGCGCAATGCCGTGCGTACGTCGCTCGGGTCGACGGTGCCGAGGTTGAAGCGCTCGGATCGACGAAGAAAGGTGAGCACCGGATCATTGACCAGCAGCTCGGACATCGCAGCGGGAAGCCCTGCGCCGGCAAACGCCAGATTGCGCTCCTCGCGAACGGTGTGCTGGACGATCGTTGCCAATTCGCGCAGCTCGCTCGCGACGCCACCGTGAATTTCATCCACCGTGACGAACAGGCCGGTGCCACCGTGGTTTGCGATGTCGGCGAGACGGGTGAGTCGACCGCGCACACCCAGCACACGTTCGTACTGGTCCTCGCTCGCCCAACTCAGCGATCCGAGGCCCAGCGGCGCCGACATCGACGTGAGCGACCTGTCGACGGCGTCGGGGTCGTGTTGGTGCAGCAGTTCGCTGACACGATCGTTGATGCGGTGGATCAGTCCCTCGTGAGCGGTTTCGGAAATGGTCAACCACCCGTGGCGCTTCGCAACGTCTTCGAGGCTGTTGAGCATGACGGTCTTCCCGGTGCCCCTTTGCCCGAGAACGAGAACGGCTCGCCCGGGCGATCCGGGCCCCTCCTCGATCGCGTCGTCGAACAGGAGAAGTTCTTCATCGCGTCCTGCGAGCTGTGGCGGCGACGAACCGAACGACGGGCGGAACGGGTTCCTTGCGGTCATGAACGTGGTCCTTTAAATCGTTTAACATCGTTTAACAATCTGGGTGAGCACGGGATCCCGGGGTGGAGTTGGGGCCCGTCAGATCGGCAGTGGTCATGGCTCGATCATGACGATGGGGTACCTCAGCGTTGGTGGGCTCACCTCGAAGACGGGTCCGCGGCGGCCGGGCGTGGTCAACTGGTCCGGTGCCAGAGCTGGTCCATCTCCGCGGGGCAACCTTCGACGTCGTCGTCGACGTCGCCACGGCCACACCCACCGTCGTGCACTGGGGACACCGCCTCGGTGATTCGCCCGTCCTCGACGCGTTCGACGCTGCGCTCGGCCGGCCTGCCGTGGCCGGAGCGCAAGGCACGGTTGCTCCGATCAGCGTCGTGCCGCTCCACGCCGAGGGCTTCGTCGGGCGACCCGGTATCGCCGGTCGCCGTGGTGGCGGTCGCGACTGGGCGCCCCGGTTCGTCCCGACCGGGCATCGTCTCGGCGATCGCATCCTCACGGTCGACGCACTCGACGAGGTAGCTGGTCTCGCACTGACCACCGTGATTGCTGTCGGCGACGTCCTCAGTGCTCGCGTGACCCTCACGAACGTGAACGATCGGCGGTACTCGCTCGATGCGCTGACGGTGAGCCTGCCGTTGCCCGACACCGCCGACGATCTGCTCCGCTTCGAGGGTCGCTGGGCCCGCGAGTTCCAACCGATTCGATCCCCGTGGACCCACGGTGCCGTCGTGTCCGAGCATGTCCGGGGTCGGACCTCACACGAGCATCCCCCACTGTTGTTCGCCGGAGCGTCGGGCTTCGGCGAGTGGTCCGGCGAGGTGCACGGCGTCCATCTCGCGTGGAGTGGCAACCACACGATGCTGGCCGAGCGTCTGGCCGACGGCCGGCGCTACGTGCAAGCCGGTGAGCTGCTGCACCCCGGCGAGGTGGTACTGGAATCCGGCGAGTCGTACACGACTCCCGAGATCGTCGCCGTGTTCTCGGCCGAGGGGCTCACGCCCGCCACGTGGGGGTTCCATCGGGTTGCACGACGCAGCCCGGCGCACCCGACGACACCGCGCCCGGTGCTGTTGAACACCTGGGAAGCGGTGTACTTCCGTCACGATTTCGACACGCTGCGCGAGCTCGCCGATGTCGCTGCAACGATCGGCATCGAACGATTCGTGCTCGACGACGGATGGTTCGGGTCGCGACGTGACGACACCTCTGGCCTGGGCGACTGGGTTGTGTCCGCCGACGTGTACCCCGACGGTCTCGCACCGCTGATCGAGCACGTCAGCTCACTCGGCATGGAGTTCGGCATCTGGGTCGAGCCCGAGATGGTCAACCCCGACAGCGATCTGTACCGGGCCCACCCCGACTGGGCGCTGACCACGGACGGATACGAACCGGTGCTCGGCCGCAACCAACTCGTGCTCGATCTGGGTCGACCGGAAGCCTTCGAGCACGTACTCGGACACCTCGACGCACTCCTCGCCGGTCACGACATCGCGTACGTGAAATGGGACATGAACCGCGACCACGTACAGGGCTCCGGATCGACCGGCGCACCCGGCACCCATGCCCAGACGTTCGCGCTCTACGCATTGCTCGACGAGCTGCGTCGACGACATCCCGGCGTCGAGTTCGAGTCGTGTGCGAGTGGTGGTGGTCGTATCGACCACGAGATCCTGCGTCGAGTCGAACGGGTCTGGACGAGCGACTGCAACGATGCGCTCGAACGCCAGACGATCCAACGCGGGGCGTCGATGCTGATCCCTCCCGAAGTGATGGGCGCACACATCGGCCCGACCCGCGCGCACACCACCGGGCGGGTCCACACGCTTGCGTTCCGTGCGGCGACCGCACTGTTCGGGCACCTGGGCGTGGAGTGGAACGTCGCGCAACTCGATGACGTTCGGCGGTCGGCGCTCGCCGAAGTCATCGCCGTGCACAAGCGTTTCCGCCCGCTGCTGCATTCCGGTGACGTCGTGCGCTTCGACACCGAAGCTGCGTACTGCGCTCACGGGGTGTACGCCGCCGATCGCTCGGAGGGATTGGTGTCGTTCGCGCAGCTCACGACCGCTCCGAGCCTCACACCGCCGGCGCTGCAACTTCCCGGGCTCGACCTCGACGCGCGTTATCGAGTCGAGCACGTCGCGTTGCCCGACGAACGATGGGGGACGGCAACCACACAGCCGGCGTGGCTCGCCGACGGCGTGGAACTGACGGGCCGACAGCTCGCCGCGCACGGCATCCGACCACCGGTGGTGCACCCAGAATCCGCCGTGCTGATCTCGCTGCGCCGCCTCGACTGACGGCGCGCCGTTCTGTGTGTGAGCGCCGAGCGCCGAATCGTGCATGTTCGTGGACACAGATCGGCGAGCAGCGGTTCATCGGGGTCGGGCCACACCGCGGAAACGCAGCGGCGGTTCGTCGAGCTCCTCGTTGAAGTGCGCCGCCCAGCCGGCGATGCGCGCCACTGCGAAGATCGGTGTGTCGGGTTCGAGTTGGGCGATCCACGTCAAGGCACCCAGTGCAAGGTCGACATTCGGCTGGTGCGGCAGCGTGCGGCCGACCTCTCTCACGACGTCGTCGACCACGGCGAGGGCGCCGCCATCAGGGTCGAGCGGGCGGATGGCCGCGATCAGTGGGCCGAATCGAGGGTCGACGCCCCGGTACACCTTGTGACCGAAGCCGGGAACGAGTTGGCGGGCCGAGCGGAGTTCGGCAATCGCACTGACTGGGCCCCGCTCGGCACAGGCCTGGAGGAACCGGTGGGCTGCAGATGATGCCGAGCCGTGCAACGTCCCCTCGATCGTTGCGAGCCCGGTTGCGAACGCGGCGTACGGGGTCGTGCGTGCCGACGCAGCGATCCGAACCGCCAACGTGCTCGTCGCAAGCTCGTGGTCTGCCAACAGCGCCAGCGCTGCGTCCATCGCAACCACGAGATCCGCTGACGGTCGCGCACGCCATGCGCTCGTGAGTCGGAGGGCGTAGCTGCCCGACCGCCGTCGAGATCCGAACAGCGTCGGAACCACGAGCAACAACCGAAGCGCTGCGGTGGCAGCGTCATCGTCCCGATGGAGCGCATCGAGTGTGTGAGCAGCGATTGCGAGACGACCGATCGACGTGGCCTCGACGTCGGCGAGTGCGGTGACGGTGGCGAGGTCTCCGGATTCGGCTTGCGGCCACGATGTGCAGGCAGGAATCGGCGTGTCGTCGTCCGACCAGAGCAGTTCGGCGATGTCTTCGAAGTGGTGGTCACGGAGCAGCTCGACGACATCGCGGCCACGAAACTCGAGCGACGACGCGTGCATCGTGGTGATGTCGGAGCGGATCTGCACGTCGATCGTCGGCCGTGGCCCCGTGACAGCTCGCCGGCTCCGCTTGCTCAGCACCTCGACCTCGTCGCGGTCGAAGAGTGAAGTTCTGCCGTCGGCCGCCGTGGTTCTCGTGAGGCGACCGCGACTCACGTAGGCGTACAAGGTCGGCTTCGACACGCCGAGTGTCTCGGCGGCCTCGGTCGCTCGAATCAAGGTGCCCATCTCGACAGCGTGGCTGACCCGATTGATGTCGTCAACGTTGATCGAATCAATGTTGATCCGCGATGTTGATCGGCGGACACTGAACGCCATGACACAACTGATCGATGTACCCCAGGGACTCAACGGCGTGGTCGCCGCCGATACGGCCATCGGAGCAGTCGACGGCGACCGAGGATTCTTCCATTACGGGCCCTACGACGCGACGACGCTCGCCCGAACGCGATCGTTCGAGGACGTCTGGTTCCTGGTGCGAAACGGGCGCCTGCCCGAACCCGACGAGTCCGTCGCATTCCGGCGAGAGACAGCTGCACTGCGGAAGATCCCCGCCGCATTGGACCCGATGATCGCCGCTGTCGCAAGGTCGGACGCGTCGATGCTCTCGAAGCTCCGCTCGGTGTTGTCGGTCGCCGCTGGTCCACTCGGGTTGAGCGCAGTGATCGACGTCGATGACGCCACGCGGCGCGAGCAGACGCTGCAACTCGCTGCTCTCGTGCCGTCACTGCTGGCAGCGCTGCACCGAGTGGGCTCAGGGTTCTCGGTGGTCCAACCCGATCCGGCTCTCGGTCATGCTGCTGCGTACCTGCACCAGGTCACCGGTGTCGTACCGACTCCGGTCGCAGCACGGGCGGTCGAGCAATACATGATCCTCACGATCGACCATGGTTTCAATGCGTCGACGTTCACTGCACGCGTCGTGGCGTCGACCGGCGCCGATCCTGTGGATGCTGTCTGTGCGGCACTTGGTGCCTTGGCCGGACCGCTCCACGGCGGGGCGCCGAGTCGGGCCCTCGACGCGCTGGATGAGATCGGCTCGGTCGACGCCGCGGCCGCTTGGGTTCGCGGTGAGGTGGCGGCTGGCCGGCGCATCATGGGGTTCGGCCATGCCGTGTACCGGGCGCCGGATCCTCGGTCGGCGCTGTTGCGCGAGGTGGCTGAGCGACTCGGCGGCGATCTGGTCGACCTGGCGACTGCAGTCGAGGCCGAGATCCTCGTCACGCTCGCCGAGGTGAAACCCGGACGACCACTTCCGAGCAACGTCGAGTTCTATGCCGGCGTCGTGATGGAATCCGCCGGCCTCCCACGATCGATGTTCACCCCGACCTTCGCCGTCAGCCGAACCGTCGGCTGGTGCGCCCACATCGTCGAACAAGCCGCCGCCGGCAAACTCATCCGCCCCAGCTCGCGCTACATCGGCCCACCCGTCGCGCACTGATCACCGCGCCCACGGTCCCCCCAACCCCGAAATTGTGCGGTTTCGTGACGCTCACCGTCACGATTCCGGGCAATTTCGGGTGGGGTGGGGCGGGTAGCGTTGGGGGTCGTGTCCGAACGCATCACCCCCGAGGCTGTCGCGAAGGTGGCCAAGCTCGCTCGGCTGTCGTTGAGCGATGACGAACTCCAGCAAGCGACCCATCAGCTCAGCGACATGCTCGACCACTTCGCCGACATTGACGCACTCGATCTCGACGGTGTCGAGCCGATGACGCACCCCACCCCCATCTCCAACGTCATGCGCGAGGACATCGAGATGGACTGCCTCGACCGAGACGAGGTCCTGGCCGCCGCCCCCGCCGCCCAAGACGGACGCTTCCGAGTGCCGCCGGTCGTCGGGTTGGAGGACTGATCGTGCCCACCAACTCGGACCGCCAGGGGCTTCCGGCCGGCGTCGCCGACATCTCCTGGAACGTCCGCAACAACGTCACCAGCGCCGCCGACGTGCTCGAACGTCACCTCGCAGCGATCGACGCGCGCGAAGGCGACATCCATGCGTTCAACATCGTGCTCGCCGACGAGGCGCGGCTTCGCGCCGCAGAGATCGACGAAGCGGTCGCAGCCGGTCGCGACCCCGGCCCGCTGGCCGGGGTACCGATCGCGCTCAAGGACAACATGTGCACGCGGGGCATCCCAACGACCTGCTCGTCGAGGATCCTCGATGGTTGGCGCCCGCCCTACGACGCCACCGTCGTCACCAAGCTGCACGAAGCCGGGGCGATTGTGGTCGGCAAGACGAACCTCGACGAGTTCGCCATGGGTTCGAGCACCGAGAACTCGGCGTTCGGTGCCACGCGCAACCCGCGCGACATCACCCGAGTGCCAGGCGGCTCCAGCGGCGGTTCGGCTGCTGCCGTGGCCGCCGGGTTCGCTGCCGCCAGCCTGGGCTCGGACACCGGAGGTTCGATCCGTCAACCCGCAGCGTTGTGCGGCGTGGTCGGGGTCAAGCCCACCTACGGCGCAGTCAGCCGTTACGGCCTGGTGGCGTTCGCTTCGAGCCTCGATCAGATCGGCCCGTTCGCCAACAGCGTCGGCGACGCGGCGCTCGTGCTCGAAGCGATCTCCGGTCACGACCAGATGGATTCCACGTCGATCCGCCGGGGCCCGTTCGAGGTCAGCCGACAGCTCGACATGGGTGTCGCGGGCCTGCGTATCGGCCGCATCGCCGATCTTCCGGAGGGGGCGAGCCCTGATGTCGCCGCACGTCTCGACGAGGCGTTCGACGCGCTGCGCGACGCCGGCGCCGAGATCGTCGACGTCGAGGTGCCAGCCTTCGGTTACGGCCTCACCGCTTACTACCTGATCGCTCCGGCCGAGGCGTCGAGCAACCTCGCCCGCTACGACGGCGTTCGTTTCGGCCACCGTGTCGAAGCGCCCGACACCAACGCGATGTACATGGCCACCCGCACCGATGGTTTCGGTGCCGAGGTCAAACGCCGCATCATGCTGGGTACCTACGCCCTTTCGGCGGGCTACTACGACGCGTACTACGGCCGGGCGCTCAAGGTGCGCCGACGAATTGCCGCCGACTTTGCTGCTGCGTACGCAAGCGCCGACGTGCTCCTCACACCGGCCTCACCGACGGTGGCGTTCCGTCTCGGCGACAAGACCGCTGACCCGATGTCGATGTATCTGTGCGACACGTACACGATCCCGTCGAACCTCACGGGCGACCCGGCGATGAGCGTGCCATTCGGCACCGGCGACGACGGGCTTCCCGTGGGGATCCAGATCCTCGCCCCCGCACTGGAGGAGTCGCGCATGTTCCGCACCGCCGCCGAACTCGAACGGAGGGCGCCGAAATGAGCCAGACAGTGGGCGCGACCGTGAGCGAGGAGACCTGGACGCTGCGCGGGTACGAGATGGTCGTCGGGTTGGAGGTCCATGTCGAGCTGGCCACCCGCACGAAGCTGTTCTCGGCGTCGCCGAACCGGTTCGGTGACGAGCCGAACACCAACATCGACCCGGTCACGCTCGGCCTGCCGGGCGCGTTGCCGGTGCTCAACCGCCAGGCGGTGGAGTTGGCGATGCGGCTCGGCTTGGCTCTCGATTGCACGGTGCAGCGCTCGACGTTCGCCCGCAAGAACTACTTCTATCCCGACATGCCCAAGGCGTACCAGATCAGCCAGTACGACGAGCCGATCTGCGTCGACGGTTGGCTCGATCTCCCCGGCAGCATCCGAGTCGGTATCGAACGCGCTCACCTCGAGGAGGACACCGGTAAGTCGACCCACGTCGGCGGTACGGGTGGTCGTATCCACGGCAGCGACTTCTCGCTGATCGACTTCAACCGCGCCGGCGTGCCGTTGGTGGAGATCGTGAGTCGGCCTGACATCCGTACCCCTGAGCAGGCCAAGGCCTACGTGAGCGAACTCCGGGCGATTCTCGTCGCCGTCGGAGCGTCGGACGCGAAGATGGAGGAGGGTTCCATGCGTGTCGATGCAAACGTCAGTGTTCGTCTCCCCGGCGCCGAGTTCGGCACTCGCTGCGAGATCAAGAACGTCAACTCGGTGCGCTCCGTCGGCCGTGCGATCGAGTACGAGGCCCAGCGTCAGGTCGCCATGCTCGAGGCCGGCGAGTCGATCCGCCAGGAGACCCGCCACTGGGACGAGAACGACGGCCGCACCCACACGTTGCGCTCGAAGGAGGACGCCGACGACTACCGGTACTTCCAAGAACCCGACCTTGTCGTCGTCGATCCCGATCCCGAATGGATCGAACGGGTGCGCTGGGCGCTGCCAGTGCTGCCGGCGGCGCGGCGCGCTCGCCTCGCTGATGCGACCGGTCAGCGCGCCGATGCCGAGGCGATTCTCGTCGTCACCGATCGCGACCAGGACGCCTACGTGCTCGCAGTCGCCGGAGCGGGCGGCGACGCCGGCCGAGCGCTCGTGCACGTGAAGGAAGCATTTGCCGAACAGGGCGAGCGGCCGTCGGTGCCGGTGGCCGATCTCGCCAAGCTCACGAGGCTGGAGATCGACGGCAAACTCACCGCCACCCAGGCAAAGCAGGTGCTCGCCGAGATCGTTGCAAACGGTGGCGGCGACGCGGAGGCGATCGCTGCGTCCAAGGGTTTCGAGGCGATGGACACCAGCGAACTCGAATCGAAGGTCGACGACGCGATCGCGGCGCAACCCGAAGCATGGTCCAAGTTCTGCGCCGGGGAAGCCAAGGCGATGGGAGCGCTGGTCGGCGCAGTGATGAAGGCCTCGAGCGGCCAGGCCGACGGCAAGGCCGTCACTGCGCTCCTCGAGACGCGCCGCGACATCGCCATCGCCTGACTCGTCGCCGAGGGCGGCGTGTCGACACACTCGACTGATGGACTTCGAGATCCCGGCCGACATCCAAGACACCCTCGACCAGCTCGATGCGTTCATCGACGCCGAGATCAAGCCGCTGGAGCTGCGCGATGACAACATCCGCTTCTTCGACCATCGACGTGAGTGGGCTCGCACCGACTTCGACAACGACGGCGTCCCTCGAGCCGACTGGGAGGAGTTGCTCCGCGAGATGCGGCGACTCGCTGACGCTGCCGGTTGGCTGCGATTGGCGCTTCCCGCGGAGTTCGGCGGTCAGGACGCCAGCAACTTGAAGATGGCGATCATCCGTGAACATCTGGCCCACAAGGGTCTTGGGCTCCACAACGACCTGCAGAACGAGTCGTCGATCGTCGGGAACTTCCCCACCGTGTTGATGATGCGCGACTTCGGCACCGAGCAGCAGAAGGTCGATTGGATGCCCGGCTTCCTCGATGGAACGCGCCGATTGGCGTTCGGGCTGACCGAGCCGAATCACGGCAGCGACGCCACCTACATGGAGACCACTGCGGTGCGCGACGGCGACGAGTGGGTGATCAACGGGATGAAGCGGTGGAACTCGGGCTTGCATCACGCGACTCACGACATCATTTTCGCCCGCACGTCCGGCGATCCCGGCAGCCCGAAGGGGATCAGCGCGTTCCTGGTGCCGACGGATGCGCCCGGCTTCAACGTCGACTTCTTCTGGTGGACGTTCAACATGCCGACCGATCACGCCGAGGTCAGCCTCAGCGACGTGCGCGTCGGCGCCGATGCGCTCTTCGGTGAGGCCGATCGAGGATTGGAACTCGCCCAGCACTTCGTTCACGAGAACCGGATCCGCCAGGCTGCGTCGTCGCTCGGCGCGGCGCAGTACTGCATCGACGAAGCGGTCGCCTACGCGAACAGCCGGACCACGTGGGGAAAGAAGCTGTCGGTGAACCAGGGGATCCAGTTCCCCCTGGTCGAGTTGCACACCGAGGCGGCGATGCTGCGACAACTCGTGCGCTACACCGCGTCGATGCTCGACCAGAAGCACCACATGGAGGTCACCCATCTCGTGGCGATGTGCAACTACCGGGCGAACCGTTTGGCATGCGATGCCGCCGACCGGGCGATGCAGACGTGTGGTGGCGTCGGATACTCACGCCACATGCCGTTCGAGCACATCTACCGCCACCATCGCCGGTATCGGATCACCGAGGGCTCCGAAGAGATCCAGATGCGCAAGGTCGGCCAACACCTCTTCGGCTTCGGCCGCAAATGAAACTGAGGGGTCTGACCCCTCAGTTTCATTTCAGGGCTGGTTGCGGGGCTCGGCGCATCAGTCGGGTGGGGATCGGGATCTCGTCGGCGAACTTGGCTGCCACCGGGCCGATGATCGCGGTGATCAGGACGTAGCTCGCAGCGAGGGCTCCGAGGTCGGGCCCGTTCAGGAGACTCGAGCCGAGTGCGGCGATCACGATCGAGAATTCGCCCCGAGCGATCAACACCGTGCCCGCTCGCATCCGCCCCTTCGGCGCGGCGCCGACCCGACCTGCTGCGTACCAGCCGGTCGCCACCTTGGTGAGGGAGGTGACCACGGCGAGCACGAGCGCCGGGATCGCTGCATCGACCAGGTCGGCAGGGTCGATCTGGAACGAGAAGAACAGGAAGAACGTCGCGGCGAACAAGTCCCGCAGCGGCGAGATCAGCTGATTGGCCCGATCTTCGGCTCGGCCGGACAGCGCGAGTCCGACCAGGAAGGCCCCGATCGCGCCCGACACCTCGAGTTGTTGGGCGACACCGGCGACGAGCAGCGTGATGCCGAACACCGTCAACAAGAACGTCTCGTCGCTCCCGCCTGCGACCAGGTTGCTGATCCGTCGTCCGTACCGCAGTGCAGCCAGGAGGATGATCGCAACGGTGACGAGCGCAATTGCCACGCTGGTCACCGTTGCGAGCATCGTGCCGCCGACGATCAGCGCGGCGACGACCGGCAGGTAGACCGCCATCGCGAGGTCTTCGATCACCAGCAAGTTCAACACGGCAGGTGTCTCACGGAATCCGAGTCGACCGAAGTCGGACAGTGCTTTGCTGATGACGCCTGACGACGAGATCCACGTCACGCCCCCGAGCAGCACCGCTGCCAGTGGATCCCACCCGAGAATCAACCCCAGTGCCACGCCCGGCACTGCGTTCAGTGCCATGTCGACGAGTCCGGGCCGAATTCCGGTCTTCAAGCCGTCGCGCAGTTCGCTGTCGGAGTACTCGAGTCCGAGAGCGAAGAGCAGCAGGAGCACACCGATCTCGGCGGCGATCTCGAAGAAGTCCCGGGATACGCGGAGCGAGACGATGCCACCCTCGCCGATCGCGAGCCCGGCGATCAGGTACAGCGGGACCGCGGTGAGGCCGACTCGCCCGGCCACCCGTGACAGCAACGCAAGACCCAACACCAGCGCGCCAATCTCGACGAAGGCCAATGCGACCTCGCTTGAACCGGCGGCGAACAACATCGTTCGGGTGTCAGCGGCGGATGATCTCGCGCATGGCAGCGAGTCCGTCGACCGTGCCGACCGCCACGATCACGTCGCCGGCCGACATCGGGAACTCCGGCCCCGGTGCCGGGATCGACTCGCCGTCGCGGATGACGGCGACGATCGACGATCCGGTCTTCGTCCGGTACATGCCGTCGCCGATGGTCGCACCTGCCGCCGGCGAGGCCGCAGTCAGTTCGATCCATTCGATGGCCAGTCCCTCGATCTCCTGCTGAACTGCGGTGACCGCTTCGGTCACCTGGCTCGCCCCGAGGAGTTCCGACACCGTGCGAGTGTCGGCGGCCGACAACGCAACGACGGACGAGCACTTGTCGGGATCATCAGAGTCGTAGACGAGAATCTCGCGGCGACCGTCGTGGTGGACGAGCACCCCGATGTCGTCACCGTCTTCAGTCGTGAACTCGTGACGCACCCCGACGCCCGGCAACTTGGTCTCTCGTACGACGGCCATGTCGGAAGTCTTGCAGGGCAGCGCGACGGTGGCACCTCGGCGGGTGCGCGGAGCACCAGGCAGGGCATCGGCGTCCGGCACTACCGTGCAGGCCATGAGCGATGCTGCGAACACGGCGGGAACACCGGTTGACGTCAAGCCGCGGTCGCGTGACGTCACCGACGGCATGCAGAAGGCGCCATCGCGGGCGATGCTGCGCGCGGTCGGCATGGGTGACGACGACTGGGAGAAGCCGCAGATCGGCATCGCCTCGTCGTGGAACGAGGTCACGCCGTGCAACATGACGTTGCGCAAGCTCGCCGAGCACGCCAAGGTCGGCGTTCGCGAGGCTGGCGGCTTTCCGATGGAGTTCGGCACGATCACCGTCAGCGACGGCATCTCGATGGGCCACGAAGGGATGCGCGCCTCTCTCGTGTCTCGCGAAGTGATCGTCGACTCGGTCGAGACGGTGATGCACGCCGAACGCTTCGACGGTTTCGTCGGCCTCGCCGGATGCGACAAGTCGATCCCCGGCATGCTCCTCGCCGCCGCCCGGCTCGATCTGGCGAGCGTGTTCGTCTACAACGGCTCGACGATGCCGGGCGAGCACAACGGCACGGCACTCGACATCACCAGCGTGTTCGAAGCGGTCGGAGCGCACGCCGCCGGCACGATCGACGACGCCGAACTCCATGCGATCGAATCGAAGGCGTGCCCCGGCGAGGGCGCTTGCGGCGGGATGTTCACCGCCAACACGATGAGCTCGATCGCGGAGGCGATCGGCATGAGCCTGCCCGGCACGGCGTCGCCCCCGGCGATCGACGGTCGCCGCGAGGCTGATGCCGAACGTGCCGGTGCCGCGGTGGTCAACCTGCTGCGCCTCGGCATCACGCCTCGCCAGATCATGACGAAGAAGGCGTTCGAGAACGCGATCGCAGTCACCTCAGCGCTTGGCGGTTCGACGAATGCCGTGCTCCACCTCCTCGCGCTCGCCAACGAGGCTCGTGTCGACCTCGAACTCGAGGACTTCAATCGCATCGCTGATCGGGTCCCGCACATCGCTGACATGAAGCCGGGCGGCAAGTTCCACATGAGCGACCTCGATCGCGTCGGGGGTGTGCCCGTCGTGCTGAAGCTCCTCCTCGAAGCCGGGTTGCTGCACGGTGACGTGATGACGGTGACCGGCAAGACGATGGCCGAGAATCTTGCCGAGCTCGATCCGCCTGCTGCTGACGGTGTGGTCGTGCATCCGCTCGACGCTCCCATCCACACAGCGGGCGGCATCAACGTCCTCACCGGCTCGTTGGCTCCGAAGGGTGCGGTCGTCAAAGTGGCGGGCCTGTCCGATAGCCAGATGCGGTTCGTGGGGCCGGCGCGTGTCTTCGACGACGAGTCGTTCGCAATGGAGGCGATCCTCGCCGGCTCGATCCTGCCCGGCACGGTGATCGTCATCCGCTACGAAGGCCCGAAGGGCGGCCCTGGCATGCGCGAGATGTTGGCGATCAC
>JANPKU010000144.1:0-3720 GCA_031426215.1 Actinomycetes bacterium | reverse complement strand
GGCGGTGACGCTTGCGCCCGGCGGCAAAGCGTCAGTGCCTCTGAACGTCGCGCTGCCGCGGATGGGGTGGTGGTCTTACGACCTAATACTATCGCCGGCAGACGGGTCTACCGAGCAGGCTCGAAAGCTTGCCGGATCATTCGCGTACATCGACGCGGTCGGCCCGCGCCCGCGCACGCCCGACGACTTTCAGTTCGGCATCGGTGGGACAGGGAGCTCCGACGACACCGCCGCCGCTGCCGTGCTGATCGGCTCCGACTGGACCCGCGGGGGCTTGAATTGGAACGACGTCGAGAAGGAGCCCGGCAAATTCGACTGGCGGAAGTTGGACGAGCAGGTCGTGCGTGCTGAGAAGTTCGGCTACGAGTATCAACACCTGCTCGGCTACGGAAACGTCTGGGCGTCTCGCCCGGGCTACGTCGAAAGGTACAAGCCGAAGGAAGGTTGGTGGCACAACACACTCGCGCCGCAGGTCGAGCCGTGGCGCAACTTCGTCCGCACCGCCGCCGAGCGGTACAAGGGTCGCGTGCATTACTGGGAAATCTGGAACGAGCCGGACCTTTCCGCGTTCTTCAAGGGCACGACTGATGACTACCTCGAATTGTTGAAGGTGGCGTACAGCGAGATCAAGACCGCCGACCCGCAGGCGAAGGTGTGGACGGCCGGGTTCGCGACGGTCGGCGGGCACGGGGGCCACAACCTTAACCCCGGCCTGCAGCGGCGCGTAATCGCGGAGGGTCAGGACTGGTTCGACGCCGTCGCGCACCACGAACACGGCACATTCCGCGGGTTCCAGCAAGCCGTCGACGGTGAACTAGCCGACATGCGCAAGGCACTCCGCTCGCCCAAGCCACTGGCGTTCAACGAGACGGCCATCGACGCCAAGCGCGGGCTGGAGTTTCAGGCCCGCACGCTCGTGAAGAAGATTGCCTACGCCAAAGCCCGCGGCGGGCAGTATTACTCGTGGTTCCACATCTACCGCCCGAACGACCACGAAGGCTTCGGGATGCTCAACAACGAGTTCCAGCCCCGGCCGATCTACCCGGCCTTCAACGAGGTCGTCCGCCAACTCCGCGACAAGCCGTACCTCGCCGATGCTTCGCTCGGCGAAGGGCGATACGGGCTGCAGTTCGGCAGCGGGACCGATCAGGTGATTGTTGCCTGGCGCGAGGACGACGACGTCGCCGACGCCCTGGCCGCCGTCCGCCTGCCCAACGGCGCAACCGCTACTCGCGTCGATATCATGGGCAACGTAACGCCGCTTACACCTGCGTCTTCCGGGGCCGTGGTGTTCGCGGTGGTGGACGAGCCAACGTTTGTCGTGGTCCGAGGTGCGGGCCGTGCGACCCTACCGGTGGAACTCGTGCTGTCGCCCCTTGCGAACGTCCCGGACGACAGGCCGACGATGGTCCAGGTGACCGCCAAGGCGTCGGGTGATACGGAGGCGGTGGCGAGCGTCGATGGTACGCGGTTGCTCGGCGGTACGGGCGAGGTTTCCTGCCCCGCGGACTCCGACGGCAAACCCGCATCGTCGCTGACGGTGCTGGCCGCCATCGGTGACCAGCGACATACACTGCGCGTCCCGATCCGCCGTACGATCACCGTGCCGCTCGTCGCGACGGACGGACGACGCCCCGACTTCGTGCTCGATCAACCCGACCAGGTCGTCAGCTTCTTCAAAAACGATCCAGGGACCGCCCACCGCGACTGGAAGGGCCCGGCCGACCTCAGCGGCAAGGTCTGGCTCGCTTTGGACGGACAATCGCTGCGGGTCCGCGTCGATGCAACCGACGACCGCGCCCACCAGCCGTTCACCGGCAACGACATCTGGAAGGCCGATGGGCTGCAGATCGGTATCGAGCCGCCCGGCGCGGCAGGATTCTATGAAATCGGAATCGCCGCCGGCGAGGGTGCCGACGCGCAGGTTGTTCTGCTCAACCGCCCTGGCGGGGCACCGAGCGGGAACTTGCTCGGCGCTGCGCGGGCGACGGCAACCGCGCGCGAGGGAGGCGTGGTGTACGACCTAACGCTCCCGCTCAAGTCCGTCGGTCTCACAGACGCGGCAGCACGCGACGGGTTCCGCTTCAACCTCGTCATTAACGACAGCGATAACGATGGCGCCGGCCGCGACGGGCTCATCCAGATCGCGCCGGGTATTGGTCTATTCAAAGATGCCCTGTTGTTCCCGGTCGTTCGGTTTCGCTGATCACAACAACCGGGCACGTATCGGCGCACCGGCTCGGTTTTAAAGCGTACGCCTATCACCGGCCCCGCCCACCCGGCGGCGGGCTCTTTGCACACGCCTGCTCACACGTCTTTTGCTTGGAAAGAGAACCGTCATGTCGAAACTTGTCGAAATTCTCGAGGCCCGTACTTTTTTGACTGTCACGTCCGCCGCCTGGTCTGACGCATTCGTAGACTCCGTTGGCATCGCGACGCACTCGAAGTTCTGGAACACCGAGTACAAGCCGTGGTCGACCAGCACGTCGATCATTCAAGACATCGGCTTCCGATCGATCCGTGGAGTCTCTGGATTCCAACTCGACGACATGCCCTCGGGCATTAAGGCCGTTGCGGCAGTAGACGGGCGTGCCAACTCCAGCGCCTACCTCGACCCGTCGCCGGCTAATGTGCGCCGGGTGCTGCAGGTGCTAAAGGACGAGTACAGCCCTTCGGACCTTGCCGCTGTCGAGGGGCCCAACGAGTACAACGGCTCGAGCGACCCGAACATGGGCGCGAACCTCGCGGCGTTCATGAAGGAAGCGCATACCCAGATGCGAGCCGACCCGTTCTTCGACGGCATCCCGCTGCTGGCACCGTCGATCAACTACACCAAATCCAACAACGGACGCATCCCTGATATGTCGGGAGATGTGGACGGGGCAAACCTCCACGTTTACGGCTACGACGGCGGGTGGAAGGACAACGACTTTGCCGTCAGTCGAGAGTGGGGTCGCTTTCGGTGGCAAACCGGCGGACTGCCGGCGTGGTCGACCGAGGCGGGCTTCGACGTCGACAACGCGACCGTCACCGCAGTCGGACGCTACTGGCCGCGCATGTACCTCGAGAACTTCCGCCAAGGCGTGCAGCGGACGTACGGCTACCAACTCATCGCGACGATCGACGACACCACCCAAAGCGTGGACCCGTGGGGCATCGTCAACCCCGACTACACCTACCGCCCGGCGGCGACGGTGACGAAGAACCTGATCACGCTGCTGGCCGACCCGGCGTCGACGCCTTTCGTCGCCGGCAGCCTTGACTTCGACCTGGTGGGTGCTCCGGCGGACGTTCGAACGCTGCTGACGCAAAAGCGAGACGGGACGTTCCAACTAGCGGTATGGCGCGAAGTCGCCAACAACGTAGACGCCGACTTCACGTCGGCCGCGTTAACGGTGCAGTTCAATCAAGGAATCGCAGGCGTACGAAGCGCCCGGCCAAACGACGGCACGACGACAACCCCGCTCGTTCTGAGCAATGAGTCCGTGACGCTCAATATCAATGACCGCGTGACGATCCTTCAGATCACACCCGCGTCCGCCCCGGCGACGCCCGCGGTGCCGAGCGGTCTGTCGGTCTCCGTCACGTCGGGCGCGAGCGCCCGTATGACCTGGACCGACGTCTCCGGCGAGCAGGGATACCGTGTCGAGCGCAAGGACGGGCCGATGTTGTGGCAACCCGTCGCGTTCCTGCCTGCCGGCACGACGAGCTACGTCGACG
>JANPKU010000143.1:0-5511 GCA_031426215.1 Actinomycetes bacterium | reverse complement strand
CTCGAACCGCGCTGGAGATGGACGATCGGGTGATCGTTGCAGCACGCGGCCGGTACCTCGGGTCGCAGATGCAGCGCGATGCCGCGATTGCTGGATACAACCAGGCCGCCGAAGATGAACTTCTCGCGACCGTTCCCTGGGAATCCGACGGCGACCGTCTCTTCGACATCTCGGTCTTCGACGAGTCGAGTGGACCCACGTGGTTCTCCCCGATCGCCGAGAGCAATGGTCTGTTCATGTCGCGAACGCTGTGGGCCGAACTCGGAGGATTCGATCCTGCCTTCTCGATGCCTGGCGGCGGCCTCGTCAATCTCGACACATGGCGCAGGGCATGCAACCTGCCGGAAACGCGGATCGTGACGTTGCTCGGAGAAGCGACCTTCCACCAGTTCCACGGCGGTGTCGCAACCAACGGAAGCCTGGACGTCATCAAGGAGTTCAACGTCGACTACGAGCGCATTCGTGCGCAGACCTACGAGTCGCCCCGAGTCGCAGTGACCTCGTTCGGATGCTTCCGCACTCGCCCGCCAGCGGCTGAACTCACCGAGCGTCCTCGTGTCGGACCCAGGACGGCGCCGGCAGCTCCGATCGGGCCACGAGCCGCACGGTTCGTGGCTCGGCTGCCCAACCGAACACGGCCCGGCGCCGCTCGGATCGCCCGCGCCGCCCATCTTCTGAAGCCGCAAGCGTTCGCTGCAGAGATCCGCACACGGCGGCAGACTCGTCAGCTTGTCGACGTGGTTCGTTCGTCCGATCTCTTCGATGCCGACTGGTACTGCGAGCGTTACCCGGATGTTGCAGCGAGCGGCATCGATCCCGTTCGGCACTACGTTCGGTATGGCTCTGCCCCGCTTCGCAACGTCGGTCCCGCATTCGACGGTACGTGGTATCTCGACCACCATCAAGACGTCGACGACGCCGGGTGGGATCCGTTGTTGCACTACCTCCTCCACGGTCGCGACGAGGGGCGTCGCATCGAGCGTTTCGATGTGAATGACCCAGCCGAACGCAGACGGGATCGCGAGATCATCGAGTCGAGCGCATTGTGGGATCCGCTCTGGTACTTCGAGTGTTACCCGGCTGCCCGCATGACGGGGATGGATGCAATCGGGCACTACATCGCCTTCGGGGCGCGCCGCGGGTACAACCCGTCGCCGGACTTCGACGCCGTGCGCTACGTCGCAGCGCACCCGGACGATGCGTTGGTCCGGCACCGGCCGCTCGTCCACTACCTTCTCGTCGGTCGATCCAGGGGGGACCTTGCAGAACCTGTCGACGGCTACTCGGCCGAAATGCGCGAGGAGGATGCCGAGTTGGTACGCGCGAGTGGGCTGTTCGATCCGCAGTGGTACCTCCGGCAGAACCCGACGGTTGCCGAATCGGGCCTCGACCCGCTCCTGCACTATCTGTTCTTCGGCTGGCGCCGCGGATTGAGCCCGGGTCCGCAATTCAACGCCAGGCAATACGAAGAGACCAACCCCGACGTCGTGAGCGCATCATTGAATCCGCTCCTGCACTACCTGCAGTGCGGGCGTTTCGAGGGTCGGCTCATCGAAGTCAACTGAGCCCACGTCGACTCTGGCGTGGGCCAGCGCGTCGCTGCGCGCAGAAACCATCAACGATCGATGCGCGTGTTGCCGTGTTCACCCACAATCGAGAATCGAGATCGGTCGGTCGAACGACAGCGACCACGCCGGCGTGAGGTTGTCGAATGGGGCCCTGAGACTCCACGTGCCTTCGCCGAGATCCTGAGCGTGACCCTCGGGTTGTGGTGGCAGCCAGCGCGCCGGGACCATGCTCGTGGAGCCCGAGGTCGTCAGGGTGATCGTCGAGCCGGGCTCGAGCGTCACGAAGAGGGTCGTGGCACGAGTTGTCCGGCAATCAACGGGCGAAATGCTGTCCACGTCGAGTAGGGGGAGCATGAGATTCTCGGCTGCGCCGGCGCGGCCGTCTGGCAGATCGGAGAGTTCTGCCGAGGTGAGCCCGCCGGTGGAGTCGAGGTATTCACTTGCCGCGCGATATTCGCCGACGGTGGCGAGTGACTGCCCGAGAAGCTCGACGAGCATGGTGTCGTCAGGAAATGCCCGGGGATGCGCATCGATGACGGTCAGTTCCGCAGCGGTCTTCTCGCCGAAGGCTGCGAACAGGTTTCGTTCTCGGATGAGGGCTGCATGACCTGCCCATACCGAGGTGACGGCGATCGCTACACACACGGTCCCGACCATCGCGGCGCGTGGTGCGGGGCGGGAACGCGGAGCAAGGTCGGAGATCGCAAGCAGGAGACCCACCACAGCTACATAGTGATAGCGGGGTGGCGTCGGAAGTCCGAGTTCCTGCAGCAGCGCGGCGCGGGTCGACGCAGTGAGCCCCCAGAAGATTCCGACGAAGAGCAGACCGACCGTCTGGTGGAACTCGACCCTTCGACGCACGAGCGCGAGCGCTGCGGTCAGGAACAACGCCAGGACCAGCAATCCGCCGGCCACGGTGTTTCCGCCCATCACGGCGGCACCGGCGGTACGTGCGGATTCCCACACGACACGAACCATTGCACTCGCATCCGAGGTGCCGGCGGACGATTCGCCATAGATGCTCCACCAGATCGCCCACCCCGACAATGGCACGACCGGCACCCACCAGTCACGGCGGCGGTCCTTCCCGACGATGACGATCGCGCCGACGGCGATCAACGCGGCCACGCCCACTGCGGAGCACATCAGCGAGGCGGTCAGCATCGACGCGCACTGAACTGCATCGCGTGTTCGACCTCTCTCGCGGAGCCGGTCGAGTGCGTCTACCGAGAGCAGGAAGAACAATGCGCTTCCGATGAGGCCGATCTGAAACGACCAGACGATGTTCGTTGCGCCGGCGCCCATGAAGCACACCACGAGCCACACCGCAGCTGCCGCTATCGGACCGTGCCGTCGCCAGACTCGCGCTGCCAGAGTCCCACAAAGCGCGAGGTGGGTGCCGATCAGCGCCAACCGATAGAACCACTGGTCATGCAGGCCGGCGGTGTGGAAACCGAGCGTGTAGACCAGCGCGGGAAGCATCGACGGGTGGCCGTTGTGGGACCGCAGAACGTTGTCGACGCTGAAGCGGTACCGACCTGCGATGAACATCCATTCATCGAACGTGAATCTCACCGGTGCGATCAGCCTCGCGAGCAGCACCGCGGAGAGCACGACCACGATCACAGCACCGACTGCCACCGCGCGTTTGCCGGCGATGTCGGTGTTCGTTCGGTCGTCGTCCGGACTTGCCAGGCGTGCAGTTGTGGAGTCTGCGACGTGCAACGGTTCGCACTCTGTCAACTCGTCTCCGTCTCTCATTGCGTTCGATCGTCGACCAGCCGGGGCAGCCAGTCGTTACGGCCGGGCATCAGATTCGGGTTGTGGTACGGGTCATGCGCAAGTGCTTCGGGCCAGCGGCGATGAAGGAACTCGCGGTCGTCGACCAACGATGTGGACGAGGCACCCTGGGCTTCGAAGTGGAACAACGAGGCGTGCGGCGTCCAAAGAATTCTGTGGCCGAGGTGCCGAACCTTCAAGCAGAGATCGACATCGCCGAAGTTGCTCGCCAGATGCGTGGTCATGCCCCCCGCCGCTCTGAACACAGAGGTCTTGACGAGCGCGCAGGCCGCAGACACCGCTGACGTCTCCCGGTCGACCTGGAGCAGCCCGCTCGGCCCGCACTCGTTCGGATCATGGCCAGAGAAGGTCTGCAAGGGCTCCCCGGCGCACACGTAGCCGGCATGCTGCAGCGTGCCGTCGGCGAAGAACAGGCGTGCCCCGACCATGCCGACGTCCTCGTCCTGCGTGAGCGAAACCATCACGTGCAGCCAATCGGGACTGGTTGTCTCGATGTCGTCGTGGAGAAGGAGCAGGAGATCGCCGGACGCGTGACAAGACCCGACGTTCACTTTCTCGGCGGGACTCAACGGACCTTCGACCAACACGAGCTTCAAGCAGTCGCCGGCGATCCCTTCGAGATCGGCAATCACGGTACTGGGGGTCGAGCGATCGGCGACGACGACCACCTCCAACTTCCGGTACTCAGTGCGCTCGATGAGGTCGCGGACTGCCTCGACCACAAATGTCCGGGGACCACCGTGCACCTGTCGTGTCGTGCCGGCCGTCGGGATGATCGCGCTCACGAACGGTGGATCGTCAAGCGCTCGACGCACTCGATGGCACCCCGGGATGTGCGTCGACGACACGGTTGCCCTGATGCCGAGGCGATCACAATGGGCTTGGACCGCCCGGACTCCTGCAACGTACGCCCAGGGTTTGGCGTCGGGGTTGGACGAGGTCGACTGCTCGCTGGATCGCCAGTGATACAACACCTCCGGGACGTGGATGACGTTCCTCGCGCGTTCGGTGACGCGTAGTACGAGGTCGTAGTCCTGGGAACCGTCGAAGCCCGCGTGGAACCCGCCCACTTCCTCGACGAGCGATCGTCGGAGTGCGGACAGGTGACACGTGTACATCTGCGATCGGAACCGCTCAGGAGACCAATCCGGCTTGTGGAACGCTCCGACGTGGCAACCCGCTGCGTCGAGGTGATCCTCGTCCGTGTAGACGTAGTCGACGTCCGCAGTGGCGGCCACCGCATCAGCGATTCTCTCGAGTGCGAGCGGATGCAGCAAGTCGTCGTGGTCCAGTAACGCGACGAACTCGCCAGTTGCCATGGCCAGCGCATCATTCGATGCTGCGACGATCCCTCCGTTGGTCGACCGCACAGCGAGGCGAATACGGTCGTCGGACTGCGCATATTCGTCGAGAATCGTCGCCACGTGTTCTGCCGGTGAGCCGTCGTCGACGATACAGAATTCCAGCTCACCATGTGTTTGACAGAGGACGGACTCGATGCACTGCCGAAGTACGGGAGCCGGTGGTTCGTAAACGGGAGTGATCACAGAGATCTTCACGTCGGGCGTGTCCCGGGCCAGCGTTGTCGAATGAGACGAATCGGGCTGAGGATCGCTGCGCCAACCCTCCAGGTCTCACAAACGAGTAGGGCGTCACGATGATTGACGATGACCTGCATTCCGTCGATCTGTTTCAGCAGGCCCCCGATTCGGACCTCGCTCTGTTCCAGTGCAACCTGCGCCTCGAACAGCTCGGTTTCCAAGCGATCGGCCTTCGACCGCAGTTGAGCTGTCGTGGCCTCGGCACCGATCAACCTGTCCGTCACAGCCAGAGAGGCAAGTTGAGCCTCGAGTAGTTGTTGCGCCGGCGGCCCGTCGTCGAAGGCTCGAAACGCGCGTGCACCCATTGCGGCGAGGTTAGTGCTGTGGCCTGCATCGTGGGTGGGGCACCAGACGACTCGTGTTCGGCTCGACAACCGTCCTGCCGCTTGGGCTTTCGACTCGTTGCGTGTCGCTCCAGGTGGCGGCCACCGACGCCGCACATACGAACACTGCTGCGACGAGCAGCAGAATGGCGCCGGACGACACATGACCACCCCACCCCGACGAAGGGGGAGCCCAGGTGACGAGAAACCAGATGAACT
>JANPKU010000142.1:0-12145 GCA_031426215.1 Actinomycetes bacterium | reverse complement strand
GCTCGAAGCGCTGCGCATCGTCGCCGTGCTCACCCATCCGGCGATGCCCGACACGGCGCAAACGATCTGGGAACGCCTCGGCCTGCCCGGCCAGGTCGCCGACCAACGCCTCCCTGATGCAGCGACCTGGGGCCAGTACGTCCCAGGGGCCCAAGTCACCAAAGGCGACGCCCTCTTCCCAAGACTCCCGTGATCAAGGAAGCGAGGCAGGCGAGGACCGTGACAAGTGGGTGGGCGCCTGCGATGGAAGCGCCAGCGATCAGCCGGAGCGACCAGGACGGCACCGGCGAGGGAAGCGCGAGCGACGAGCCGGAGCGAGGCCGACCAAGAGTGTCACGAGGAGAACTGCCGTGAGGCCGAGCAACTTGGAATGGATCGACTCGCACTGCCATGTGCACGACGAGCGGATCCCGGACGGCACGGTGACAGCAGTGGCGGCGGCAGCGGAGGTCGGGGTCACGACGTTGATCTCGGTCGGCTGCGATCGTGCGACGTCGATCGCGGCGATCGCGGCGTCACGCGCGCACGACGGCGTGTATGCGACCGTCGGTTTGCATCCTCACGATGCGGTGAACGGCGTCGACACGATCGTGGACCTGTTCGACACCGAGGGCATCGTCGCTGTCGGTGAGTGCGGTCTCGACTACTTCTACGACCACTCACCGCGCGAGACCCAACAGCGCGTCTTCGCCGAGCAGATCGCGATTGCGAACGATCGGGATCTCCCACTCGTGATCCACTCGCGCGATGCGTGGGACGACACGTTTGCGGTGCTCGCCGAGGCCGGCGTCCCGGCCCGGACGATCTTTCACTGCTTCACCGGCGGGCCGGACGAGGCGCGCCGCGCGCTCGACATCGGTGCGCTGCTGTCGTTCTCCGGCATCGTCACGTTCAAGGGCGCTCCCGAGGTGCAGGCCGCTGCGGTCCTGTGTCCGCTGGGTTCGATGCTGGTCGAGACCGACAGCCCATACCTTGCTCCTGTGCCGCATCGCGGGCGGCCGAACCATCCGGCCTGGGTCCCTCATGTCGGCCAGCACGTCGCCGACCTGCGCGACATCGACGTCGCCGAAGTGGCCGCTGCCACCACTGCGAACGCCAGGCGCGTCTTTGCGCTCATCGTCTGAGGACCACCTGCGATGGTCGGCGCCGGCGAGGGCGGGAATGACGCCGGCCCGAGCGACCCGTGGCTGCGAAACCACATGACCACGCTGGGTGGTTGGAGGTCACTGTCCGACTCGTTGCCGTCGCAACTGCCCGATACGCTGGCGGCCCCCAGACCGGGCGGTCGGCGGGAACCATCGTCGCCCCGCACGGATACCGACAACGACGCACCATGGCACTCACCGACACCGACCGGCACCGCTTGATCGCAGCGACCGTCCTGACACTCTTGGCACTGCCCGCGCTGTGGTGGGCCAACACGTCGGAGAACTCGTCGGCACCGAACCTAGCCGTGGCCGGCATCGATGCAGGCGTCGACGTCGGGGTCGATGCGTCCACCGACGATGGCAACGTCGCAGCGGTCGTCGAACCCGCCGCGAGCGACGACGAAGCGCCCCCGGTGTTCCTCGACGGGCCGACGAGCGCCGCCGGGGCCGGTCTGTCCCAGATCGCCGTTCCGACACGTCCGCTGATCGACGGGATCACGGCGAAAGCCACCTTCCGAAGCAACGTCGCCGAGGGCACCTGCATTGCGCCGGGCGTCACGAGCGGCACCCAGGTCACCGTGGTCAACCTCGACAACAACCGGTCGATGACGTGTTCGACCATCCTTGCCCCGGGAAGTGCGCCGGGTCAGCTCGTGATGCACACGTCGGCATTCGCCACCATCGCCGACCTCACCGACGCTCCGATCTCGGTCGAGATCCGTCGGTGACGCACTCGCGTCCCACGATCCGCGAACTCCTCGACTCCGGTTCGCTCGCCCCGCGACGTGACCTCGGACAGAACTTCGTCGCCGATCCCAACACCGTGCGCCGAATCGCGGAACTCGCCGGCGTCGACGTCGGGGACCACGTCGTGGAGATCGGCGCCGGGCTCGGGTCGTTGACCCTCGCCCTTGCCGACACCGGAGCGGACATCACCGCCATCGAGGTCGATCGAGGCATCGTGCCGATCCTGCGCGACGTCGTGGCCGATCGCCCCAACGTGAAGGTCGTCGAAGCCGACGCGATGCACCTGGACTGGACACAGCTCCTGGGCGGGGACGACGGTTGGGTCCTGGTGGCGAACCTGCCGTACAACGTCGCAACCCCTCTCATCTGCGATCTCCTCGACGAGGTTCCAGCAATCGTTCGGATGCTGGTGATGGTCCAGCGCGAAGCCGCCGAGCGGTTCGCAGCCGCCCCACGCACATCGGCATACGGTGCGGTCAGCGTGAAGACCGCCTACTGGGGCAGCGCCAAGGTCGTCGGCCACGTACCGGCATCGGTCTTCGTCCCACGACCGAACGTCGAGTCCGCGTTGGTGGAGATCACACGACACCAGCCGCCGGCCACCGACCCGGGCACATTGTTCGCCCTGGTGCGCGCGGGGTTCGGACAGCGGCGAAAGATGTTGCGCCGTTCGCTCGCCGGCATCGTCGCCCCCGACACCTACGACGCCGCGGGCATCGCTCCCACTGCGCGGCCCGAAGAACTCGACGTGGATGCCTGGTGCCGACTCACCGAGGCCCACCTCCGCATCACGATCGTTCCTGCGGGCGAGGCCGCTGCCGATCCGTCCGGCGAGGATCTCGAGTCGTGACAGCATCGGGTCGAGAACGAGCGCTCGCTCCAGACGGTGCGTCGATCACGCTGCGCGCGCATGCGAAGCTCACCCTCGAACTTCGGATCACGGGCGTCCGCGACGACGGCTACCACCTGATCGACGCCGAGATGGTGAGCCTCGACCTGCACGACCTGATCACCGTGTCGCCGGGCCGGCCCGGTCTCACTGCGGCGGGGCCGTTCGCCGACGGGATCCCGCTCGACCACAGCAACCTCGTGTCCCGTGCGCTGCGCGCCGCCGGCGCCGACGCGGCGACCGGCGTCCACCTCGACAAACACATCCCGCACGGCGGAGGTCTCGGCGGCGGCTCCACCGACGCAGCCACGGTGATGCGATGGGCAGGTTTCGCCACGACGCCACCCGAGCTCCTGCGTGCTTCACAACTCGGCGCCGACATCCCGTTCTGCCTCGTCGGTGGGCGGGCCCGGGTACGAGGTATCGGCGAAGTGATCGAACCGCTCCCCCACGTTGATCGCATCGTCACGTTGATCATCCCGCCGCTCGGCGTGAGCACCCCCGCCGCGTATCGGGCATGGGACGCGCTCGGTGCTCCGACTGCGCCCGGGCCCAACGATCTCGAACCGGCTGCGCTCGTCGTCGAACCGCGACTTCGCCGCTGGCGTGACCTGATCGGTGACCGCCTCGGCGAGGCCCCCGTGCTCGCCGGCAGCGGTGCCACCTGGTTTACCGAGGGCGAGCGCGCAAACGCCCTCGGCGATCTGCTCGACGAGGGCGCTCGGGTCGTGGTGGCACGAACCGTGCCGATGGAGATGGCGACCAATCTGATGCCACTCGACGCCCCCGCCGGAGCGGTGCATCGAGGACCGGACGGGCCGACTCGGACGTGACTACTTGCGACGCTGGTGACGCGTGCGGCGCAGCATCTTCTTGTGCTTCTTCTTCCGCATGCGCTTGCGGCGCTTCTTGATCAGAGAACCCATAAGGGTCGCCACGCTATCGGTTCGGACCGGCTGCGCCACCGCCCGAACAGCTCCCATTTCGTCGAACATCGCTCAGCCTTGCCGAACCACCGCAGATCGTTCCGACCCCGACGCGGCGATTCCGGGTGGGCAGGCGCGGTCCTGCGAGATACGGTGCCTACAACGACAGTCACAGTCAGTCCGGGGTCGTCTAATGGTAGGACAGCGGTTTTTGGTGCCGCGTGTAGGGGTTCGAATCCTCTCCCCGGAGCCATGAGCGTTTCCGCCATCATCCTTGCCGCCGGCGAGGGCACCCGCATGCGTTCCAGCCGCCCCAAGCCGCTGCACCTCATCTGCGGGCGAGCGATGGTGTTGCACGTCATCCACTCCCTCGAACAGCTCAACCCTGACCGCACGGCCGTCGTTGTCGGCCACGGCGCCGAACAGGTCACCAAGAAGGTGCAGCTGACAGCACCCGAGTGGGCCAACGTCGCGTTCGTCGAACAACACCAACAGAACGGCACCGGCGACGCCGCGGCGATCGGCATGACCGCCTTCGGTGGCGACGACTACGACGACGACTCGACCATCGTGGTGCTGCCGGGCGACACGCCGCTCTTGCGTCCCGACACCCTGCGCGAACTCGTCGACACCCATGTCGAATGCGGGAACGCCGCCACGCTGCTCACCAGCGTCGTCAGAGATCCCACCGGCTACGGACGAGTCATCCGCAAAGCCGACGGCCAGGCAGCTCGCATCGTCGAACATCGCGATGCTGCACCCGACGAGCTCGACGTCAAGGAGATCTGCACGTCGATCTACGCGTTCCGGCGCGACCTCCTCGGGCCGGCACTGCGCAAACTCACCACCGACAACGCTCAGGGCGAGTACTACCTCACCGACGTGATCTCGGTGCTCGCTGCGATGGGCCACCGAATCGGCGTCGTCCAGGCCCCGGCGGGCGAGACCCAGGGCGTCAACGATCGCTGGCAGCTGGCCCTTGCCGAGCGTGAACTGCGGGCCCGCACCAACCGCTCGCACCTGTTGGGCGGCGTCACGATGCTCGATCCTCGCCAGACGTTCATCGACGTCACCGTCACGATCGGGCGCGACGTCACGTTGTACCCGGGCACGATCCTCCAGGGCTTCACGGTGATCGGCGACGGTTGCGAGATCGGACCCGACACGCGCCTCGTCGACTGTGCAGTGGGCAACGACGCCGTCGTCGAACACACCGTCGGCCACGATGCCGAAGTCGGTCCGTCAGCCACCGTCGGCCCGTACGCCCACCTGCCGGCCGGTTCGAGCGTCGCTTCCAACTCCGCCACCGGAGCCTTCTACACTGCCCCAGTCGGCTGAAGCCGTCAACGCGTTCGGGGAGGACGTCACAGCTCATGGAGAAGGTCACCACCAAGCGATTGGCCCTGTACTCGGGGCGGACCCATCCCGAGTTGGCCCAGGAGGTGGCATCGCACCTCAACATCGAGCTCGGCCACGACAACCTCGTCGAGTTCTCCAACGGCGAGGTCCGCTGTCGGTTCGGCGAATCGATCCGCGGTTCCGACGTGTTCGTCATCCAGAGCCACTACGGCGTCGACAACCACTCGGTCAACGACTCGATCATGGAACACCTCATCATGATCGACGCCGCCTACCGCGCGTCCGCCAAGCGGATCACCGCCGTGTGCCCGTTCTACGGGTACGCCCGACAGGACCGCAAAGCCGAAGGTCGCGAGCCGATCACCGCGCGGCTGATCGCCGACATGTTCAAGGCCGCCGGCGCCAAACGGATGATCTCGATCGACCTCCACTCGGGCCAGATCCAGGGATTCTTCGAAGGTCCGGTCGACCATCTCACCGCGATGCCGGTGCTCGAACAGTACGTTCGCACTCACGCCAAAGCGCCGGTGATCGTGTCGCCCGACGCAGGACGCATCAAGGTTGCCGAACGGATGGCACAACATCTCGGCGACATCGGCGCCGACCTCGCATTCATCTACAAGCGGCGCCCGAAAGGCACCACCAACCTGGCCGTGGCCACCGAGGTGATGGGCGACGTCGAAGGGCGTCTGTGCGTGATCACCGACGACATGATCGACACCGCCGGCACGATCTGCGCGGCCGCCGAACTCCTGGTGCAACGAGGGGCGAGCGAGGTCTGGGCGATGGCCACGCACGGCGTGCTGTCCGGCCCGGCGATCGACCGGTTGAAGAACGCACCGATCGAGCGGGTCGTGCTGACCAACACGCTCCCGCTCCCACCCGAGAAGCAGCTCGACAAGATCGAAGTGCTGTCGGTCGCCTCACTGATCGCCGAAGCCCTCGGCGCCGTGTTCGACGACACCAGCGTCAGCGAGATCTTCGACGGCGAAAACCTCGCCTGACCCCTCCCCGCCAGCCCCGCCCACCCCATCCAAAATTGCGCGGTTTCGTGACGCTGAGCGTCACGATTCAGGGCAATTTCGGTGTTTTCCCGTTCGTTGAAGCCATCGCCCACTCCCGGGCATGATCGACGCAGCGGTACTGGAACTTGCGGCACGCCAATACGGCGTGCTGGCAACCTGGCAACTCCGTGAGCTGCTCGGAGTCTCGTCGGCGGCCATCTCTCGGGCCAGACGGAGCGGCAAGATCGTCGACCTTGCGCCCGAAGTGGTTCGCATTGCGTCGTCGCCGGACACATTCGCCGCGCGTTGTTTCGCGCTGCACCTCCGCGTCGGCCACTGGGGATTTCTCAGCGGCGCCACGGCGGGCCACCTGCTCGGCCTCCGATCGATGCCGACCACCCGCGTCGCTGTCACCGTAGACCGGAGCTTCCGCCGCACCATGCCGACGTGGTCCACAGTGCATCCGAGCTCGTGGCTGTGCATCGAACGAGACACGCAACGAGGCCCTGGTGGAATGACCGTCGCAACGCCGATGCGCATGATCTGGGGTCTCGCAGCGTCGTTCAACCAGCATCGATTCGAACGGGCCGCTGAGGATGCGTGGCACCTCGGGCTGATCACGCCGACGGCGGCAATCGAGTACCTCGAAGTGCACCGATGTCGCGGCAAGGATGGCGTCCTGCGCCTGGAGGCTTGGCTCGAGCGGGCACTCGGTCAGCGACGACCAGCACAGAGCAACCTCGAACGAGTGCTGCTCGAAGCGTTGGACCGATGTGGACTTCCCGAGCCGATCCGCCAACACCAACTTGCACTCACGGGTGGTGAGATCGTCTCGCTCGACATCGCCTGGCCCGATATCCGCCTTGCGGTGGAACCGGGTGATTCGTGGTGGCACGGCGGTGACGAAGGCCAACGCCGTGACCAAGCCCGAGATCGCGCCTGCAACGAGGTCGGATGGCAGGTCGTCCGCTTCGATCAGACATTGCGTACCGACCCGGACTCGGCAGCGCTGCAGGTCGCCCGCATCCACCGCCAACGAACCTCAGACGTCCGAAATGTCCCCGGATCATGACGCTGACCGTCACGATTCCGGGCAATTTCGGCTGGAGGAGGAGGCGGGAGGGGATGGCGATGGGGGACGCTAGATTGGGGCGCTGCTGTAACGACCTGGCGTCTGTTGTGTGGGCGCCGTCACGAGATTCGATGGAAGCCGATCACCATGTCTGAGACCGTTCTCACCGCCGAAGTCGGCCGCCGCGCCGGAAGCTCCGATTCCCGCCGACTGCGCGCCGAGGGCAAGATTCCCGCCGTCGTGTACGGCCACGGGATGGATCCGATCAGCGTGTCGGTCGACCGTCGGGAATTGCGCCAGGCCCTGTCCGGTGCCGCCGGCATGAACACCATCCTCGACCTCACCGTCGACGGCGCCGTCTACCCGACGCTCATCAAGGACGTCCAGCGTCACCCCGTCAAGCGCTCGGTTACGCACATCGACTTCATCCAGGTGAACCTCAACGAAGAGATTGTGGTCTCGATCCCGATCCACCTCGAGGGTGAAGCCAAGGACGTCTCCGCCAACAACGGCCTCGTCGACCTCACGATGCAGGAGCTCGAGGTCCGCACGACCCCGCGCAGCATCCCCGACGGCATCACGATCGACATCACCGACATGACCATGGAAACGGTCATCCGCATCGCTGACCTTCCGCTGCCTGCTGGCGTCACTGCCGAGGGTGACCCGGAAGCCCCGGTCGTCACGGTCCTCGTCATGCGCGCCACTGTCGAGGACGACGAGGAAGCCGCCGCCCTGGAAGCTGCCGCCGACGGCGACGACGCCGAGGCCGAGGGCTCCGACGCTGCTGCCGACTCCGACGACGAGTGACGATCCCGGCGCCGGCCCGATGACCGGTTGCCAGATGGCTGTCGCTCCTGCTGAAGACGTTCCATGCCCCAAAAATGCCCTGCATCGTGACGGTGATCGTCACGATCGAGGGCAATTTCGGGTTGTGGGGGGAGGGTTCGGGCGCTGATGGGTGTATTCGGACGTATGGGGAAGGGCGAGCCGTACGACTGGTTGGTCGTCGGGCTCGGCAATCCTGGCGACAAATACGCGCGAACTCGCCACAACGTGGGCGAAGAAGCGGTCCGGCTCCTCGCCGATCGACACGGCGTGACATTGAAGGGTGGTCGAGACAACGCACTCGTCGCCGAGACGCGCCTCCCGGGACCCGACGGCGACGACCGAATCGTCTTGGCGTTCCCGATCACGTTCATGAACGAATCCGGCCAGGCTGTCAGCGCCTTGGTGCGCCGATACCGAATCGACACGCCGGAGCAGATCATCGTCGTCCAGGACGAACTCGACCTGGCGCCCGGCGAGCTGAAGATCAAGGTCGGAGGCGGACTCGCCGGCCACAACGGGCTCCGGTCGATCACCCAGCACCTCAAGAGCCAGGACTACCTCCGGGTTCGGATCGGCGTCGGCAAGCCCGACCACAAGGACCTCGGCAGGGGCCACGTGCTGTCGAACGTCCCCAAGTCCGAACGGGACCTGCTCGACATCGAGATCGTGAACGCCGCCGACGCCGTCGAGTTGATCATCGCTCGAGGTGTCGACGCCGCCATGCAGCGATACAACGGCAAACAATGACGTACTCCAGCCCGAATGCACATCGAAATTGCCCCCGATCGTGACGCTCACCGTCACGATTCCGGGCTTTTTCGGATTGGGGGACCGGCGTGAGTGACGTCATCGAGGCAACCGGCGCGCCACTGGGGGAGTTGCCGGCGCTGTTGCGTGACGAACCGGGGCTGACTCGGGCGCTCGGCGAACCCGACGCACGACTCGCCGTGGTCGAAGTGGCGCGGCCGATCTCGATCGCCGCGCTCGCCACGCTCTCGTCGCGTCGACCACTGGTGGTCAGCTGTCCGACCGGCACGATGGCGGGCCAACTCGCCGACGACCTCGGCCAGTTCCTCCCCCCCGGCGAGGTCGTGCACTTCCCCGGCTGGGAGACCCTTCCGTTCGAGCGGGTCAGCCCCAGCGTCGAGACGATGGGCCAGCGCCTCGACATCCTGTGGCGCCTGCGCGATCCCGAGCGGTGCCCGGCGATCATCGTTGCCGGTGTCCGGGCGCTGATGCAGAAGCTCGGCCCGGGAGCGACTTCCACCGAGCCGATCATCGTCCGGCCGGGCAACGAGGTCGATCCCGACGCACTGGGCCGACGCCTCGTCGAGTTCGGCTACCGACGTGAGGAGCTCGTCGAGCACCGTGGCGAGTTCGCCCGCCGCGGCGCCATCGTCGACGTGTTCCCGTCCACCGCCGACGCGCCGATCCGGATCGACCTGTGGGGCGACGAGGTCGACCGGCTCACCCGCTTCGGCGTGAACGACCAGCGCTCGACCGAGGACCTCGACGAGGTGATGATCTTCCCGGCGCGCGAACTGATGCCGTCCGACGACGTGCGCGCCCGCGCCGAACGACTCGTCGCGAGTGAGCCGTGGGGCCGCGAGCAGTGGGAGCGTCTCGCCGAGGGCGTGCACTTCGACGGCATGGAGAGCTGGCTGCCCTGGTTGATCGACGACGACCGGTTGCTCACCGACGTCCTCCCGGACAACGCGAAGGTCGTGCTCGTCGAGCCTCGGCGGATGCGCGACCGCGCCCTCGACTTGATCGCGGAGGAGGACGACCTCGCACGCACCCTCGCTTCCACATGGGCCCGCGATCCCGACAAGTCGTTCCCGCGGCTGCATGCCGATCCCGACACCCTCCTCGACGGCGCCGGTTCGTTCTGGTCGATCGACTCCACCCCCGAGTCGCCCGACACGCCTCTCGTCGAGGCATCGGGCTGGGGTCCGGTGGCCGGCGACGGCTCGGGCCTCACCGATCGTCTGATCGAGTTGATCGGCCGCGGCTACCGCGTGGTCGTCGCCGCAGACGGCACCGGTTCGGCCCAACGTCTCCATGATCTGTTGCTGAACAACGGGCTCGACTTCCCGGTCGTTGCGCCGGGAGCTCCGCTCAAGCCCGGCGGCAGCGTCACGGTGGCACCGTTGCACCGTGGCTGCACCCTGCCGAACGCGAAGGTCGCCATCGTCGCGGAGAGCGATCTCACCGGCCGCCGCCGCGCCCACCGCACCGTCCGTAACGCGAAACGCGAGAGCGCCAGCACGTTCGAAGACCTGAAGGCCGGCAACTACGTCGTGCACCATCAGCACGGCGTCGGCAAGTACGAGGGCATGGTCAAGCGGGCGATCGGCGGCGTCGAACGCGACTATCTGCTGATCTCGTACAAGGGCGGCGACAAGCTGTACGTGCCGTCCGACCAGATCGACACGCTGCGCCAGTACGTCGGTGGCGAAGCCCCGAAACTCCACAAGCTCGGCGGGTCCGACTTCGCGAAGACCAAGGGCAAGGTCCGCTCGGCGGTCCGCGAAATCGCGCAGGAACTCGTGGTGCTCTACCAGAAGCGCGTCAACGCCGAGGGACACTCGTTCCCCCAGGACACGCCGTGGCAGGCGGAGATGGAAGAGGCCTTCCCGTACGTCGAGACCCCCGACCAGCGCACGGCGATCGACGACATCAAACGCGACATGGAACTCGCCCACCCGATGGATCGCCTGCTGTGCGGCGACGTCGGATTCGGCAAGACCGAGGTGGCAATCCGTGCGGCGTTCAAAGCCATCCAGGACGGCAAGCAGGTCGCCGTCCTCGCACCGACGACGCTGCTCGCCACACAGCACGGCAACACGTTCGCCGACCGGTATGCCGGCTACCCGATCCGAGTCGAGACGCTCTCGCGGTTCCTCACCACCGGCCAGGCGAAGAAGGTGATCGAGGGCGTCAAGAGCGGTGAGGTCGACTGTGTGATCGGCACCCATCGCCTGCTTGCGAACGACGTGAAGTTCAAGGATCTCGGATTGTTGATCGTCGACGAGGAGCAGCGCTTCGGGGTGCAGCACAAGGAGACGATGAAGAAGATGAAGACCAACGTCGACGTCCTCACGCTCTCCGCCACACCCATCCCCCGGACGCTGGAGATGTCGCTCGTCGGCATCCGCGACCTGTCGCTGCTGCAGACACCGCCGGCCGATCGGATGCCGATCCTCACCTACGTCGGCGAGTACGACGAACGGGTCGCGATCGAAGCGATCCGCCGCGAGCTGCTGCGCGAAGGCCAGGTGTTCTGGGTACACAACCGGGTGCAGTCGATCGACACCGCGGCGGCGCGGCTTCGTGATCTCGTACCCGAGGCACGCATCGCGATCGCTCACGGCCAAATGGACGAGGCCCGGCTGGAGACGGTGGTGCAGGACTTCTGGGACGGCCAGTACGACGTGCTCGTGTGCACCACGATCATCGAGTCGGGCATCGACATGCCGACGGTGAACACCCTCGTCGTCGAACGCTCCGATCTGCTGGGCCTCGGCCAGATGCACCAGCTACGCGGCCGCGTCGGGCGATCGGGATCGCGGGCCTACGCCTACCTGTTCCACCCGCGCGACAAGATCCTGAGTGAGCAGGCCTACGAGCGGCTGCGGACGATCGGCGAGTCGACCGAGCTGGGCTCCGGTTTCAAGATCGCCATGCGCGATCTCGAGATCCGAGGAGCAGGCAACCTGCTCGGCGAGTCGCAGAGTGGCCACATCGCAGCGGTCGGCTACGACCTGTACTGCCAGATGGTCACCGAAGCGGTCAGCGAGATGAAGGGCGAACCGCAACCGGCCAAGCCGGCGGAAATCAAGCTCGACGTACCGACCGATGCGTACTTGCCGACCGACTACGTGGAGCAGGAGGAGCTGCGGCTCGAGGCCTACCGCCGCCTGGCCGGGGTCACGACGCAGGCCGAGGTCGACGACATCCGCACCGAATGGCAGGACCGCTACGGGCCGCTGCCGGGCCCGGCGGCCGCGCTGCTGCAGGTCGGCTACCTGCGCGCCGAGTGCCATCGCCTGGCGATCAACGACATCCAGATCTCCGGGTCGTCGTCGGGCGGCGGCACCGCGAAGCTCGCACCACTGGAGCTGAAGCTGAGCGAGACGATGCGCCTGCGTCGCATCTCCAAGGGCGCG
>JANPKU010000141.1:0-69539 GCA_031426215.1 Actinomycetes bacterium | reverse complement strand
GCGGGCGGCGGCTGGGGCACCATGTCGCGGTACGTCGGGCCCTGCGTCGGGTGGAAGACGCTCACCATTCCTTCGAACCGGAAGATCGAACCGTGCACCACCGGGATGCCGAGTTTCACGCTGGCGTCGTTGAGCAGATATCGGCTCGGGAAATTGTCGGCGCCGTCGACGATCACGTCGTAGCCGGAGATGATGTCGATGATGTTCGAGGCGTCGAGGCGGGTGTCGTAGGTGACCACGTCGACGTCGGGGTTGAGCATCGTCAGCGTCTTCTTCGCCGAGTCGACCTTGCGGTCGCCGATGCGGTCGATGTTGTGCAGGATTTGACGCTGCAGGTTCGACGAATCGACCTCGTCCATGTCGACGATGCCGAGCGTGCCGACACCGGCTGCCGCCAGATAGAGCGCGGCTGGGGAGCCGAGGCCACCGGCGCCGAGCAGCAACACTTTCGACTCCAGCAGCTTCAGCTGGCCCTCCACCCCCACCTCGGGCAACAGCAGGTGGCGCTTGTAACGGTTGTTCTGCTCTGAAGTCAACGAGGCAGGCTGCTTCCACGGACGACCTTCGTCCTTCCACCGACCGAAGCCGCCCACCATCGATTCGACGTCGGTGTATCCGAGCTCGGCGAGCGTCTTGGCGGCGAACGCCGAACGGACACCGCCGGCGCAGTACACGACGATCGGAGCGGACTTGTCGACGATCCGGTTCTCGATCTGCGCTTCGAGGTGACCACGCGGGATGTGGATCGCGCCGGGCAGGGCGCCCTCTTCGTACTCATCGGGTTCACGCACGTCGAGCACGATCGCGCCGGTCTCGATCTGGGCAGCGGCGCCCTCGGGATCGATCTCGCGGATCTCGGACTTCGCGGCGGCGAGCAGGTCTCGGAACGTTGCCATGTCTAAAGCCTACCGACCTGGTCGGGATTACAACACGGCGTCCGAATCCCGCCATCGTCATGCAGCACACTGCCGATACCGTGCCCGCGTGAGCACTGCGACCACCACACCGGCGCCCGTCGACGACCGGTTCACATCGCAGGAGTGGGGACTGTTCCTCACCGTCGCAGGGATCTGGGGCGCGTCGTTCCTGTTCATCGACATCGGCCTCGACGCGCTCCCGCCTGGCGTGATCACGCTCATGCGCGTCGGGCTCGGCGCCCTTGCGCTCGCCGTACTCCCCCGCCGACACATCGCGATCCGTCCCGAGGACCGACTGCGGCTGGTCACATTGTCCATCGTGTGGGTGGCCGTGCCGTTCACGCTGTTCCCGATCGCCGAGCAACACATCAGCTCGGCCGTGGCGGGGCTACTCAACGGAGGGACACCGATATTCGCGGCGATCTTTGCCATGGTGGTGCTCCGTCAACCCACCCGAGGGGCGCAGCTGCTCGGCATCGCCGTCGGTTTCGTCGGGGTCGTGTTCGTCAGCCTGCCGTCGATCGGCGAGGGATCGAGCGAGACGTTCGGCGTCGTTCTGGTCGTGCTCGCCACCGTCTGCTACGGCTACGCCGTCACACTGGCCGGGCCGATGCAGCAGCAGTACGGGTCGGTCAACCTGATGGCCAAGGTATTGGCACTGGCGACGATCTGGACCGCCCCGTACGGGCTGTGGCAGATCGGCGACGCCAGTTGGGAGGTCGGACCGGTCGTAGCGGTCGCCGTGCTCGGCGTCGTCGGCACCGGCATCGCGTTCGCACTGATGGGCACGCTCGTCGGTCGGGTCGGATCGACGCGGGCGTCGTTCATCACGTACCTCATTCCCGTGGTGGCGCTCGTGCTCGGTGTGGTGTTCCGAGGCGACGAGGTGTTCGTCCTGGAGTTGATCGGCGTGGCGTTCGTGATCGGTGGAGCGTTGCTGGCCAGCCGCAGGACGGCCACGCCGTCGGCACACCGCGAGGCCACGTCGACACGGTGATGTCGCCGACGATCGGTTCGCCTTGATCGTCGGTCGCCGTGACGGTGAACGTGAACTCGGTGCCGGCGGATCGATCGATCCGTCGGCACGACGAGCGCGGTCACCGCGAGCCCGGTGGTGAACGAACGCAGCGTCACGAGACCAAAGTCGGCAGCAGCTCGCCGATCTGGCCGACAAGGAGCCAGTCGGCGTAGCGATCCATCGCCGTCTCGCCACCGTTGACGATGATCACTCGGGCTCCCGCAGCCTTGGCCCGAGGCACACAGTTCGCCGCCGGGAAGACACTCAGGGTTGAACCGACAGCGAGCATCAGGTCGCACTGATCGCTCACATACATCGCCCGATCGATCACCTCGGGCACGAGCGCCTGGCCGAAACTGATCGTGTCACTCTTGAGGATGCCACCACACTCGAGGCACGCCGGGTCGGCGTCGCCGGCACGGACCCGTTCGAGTGCCTGGTTCATCGGCCGACGATCGTCACAGTCCCAACAGCGGGTGAACCACACCGTGCCGTGCACTTCGACGACCTTGTCCGCAGCGTTGCCCGCCTTCTGGTGGAGACCGTCGATGTTTTGGGTGACCAGAGCGTGCAACTGACCGCGACGTTCGAGCTCCACGATGGCCTCGTGACCCCGGTTGGGCTCGGCTGTCCAGGCAGGCGTGGTGAGTCGGTTCTGCCAGGCTGCAACTCGCACCTCGGGGTCACTCAGGTAGAAGCGGATGTCGGCGGCTTTCTCCGCAGCCGGGTTCTTCGTCCAGATGCCGTTCGGTCCACGGAAGTCGGGAATCCCGGAGTCGGTGGAGATTCCGGCGCCGGTGAGCACCACGATGCGTTGCGCCGTCGCCACGACGTCCCGGGCGCCAGCGATCAAGTCGGTCGACATCGACGCAACTGTGCTGCCCGCGAGGGCGCTTCGGCAACTCGACCGGATACCATTCGGACAACCAACACTTTAGAAAGGGTCATTCACAATGGGTTTGTTCGACACGATCAAGGGTGTTTTCGGCGGCGAGGGTCTGCAAGGGATCTTAGAATCCACGGGCCTGGGTGAGAGCGTCGAAGGTTTGCTCGGTGAAGGCAGCGCGATGGCCGAGAACTTCGGTGTCGACCTCGGCCAGGCGTCCGAGTCCCTCGGCCTCGATGGCGTGGCCGAGTCACTGCCCGGAGGTCTCGGCGATGTGGCCGGCGACACGTTGAACGGCCTCACCGACGTCGCCCCCTGATCCCCGCAATCACGAGAGCGATGAGCGAGACGCCCGGTATCCGGGCGGTTCGCTCATCGCCATCCACGACTCACCCGAGCGATGAGCGAAAAGCCCGTATTCGGACGGTTGGCTCATCGCTCTCGCTCAGCCGGTGAGGGCCGCGAGGGCCTCGGCGAACACGGTCGTGTGGACGTCGACATCGGCATCGGTGTGGGCCGGTGAGAGCAGCGCCATGTTGTGGAACGGGGTCATCAGGATCCCGCGGTTGAGTGCCCACAGGTGCATGAAAGCGTCGAGTTCGTCGTCGACGGCGGCAGCTGCATCGGCGCCGTTGCCGGGCAACGGACAGAACCAGTACTCGGCTCGACAGCCGAGCTGTTGCACCGACCAGTCGAGGCCGTGTGCATCGATCGCCCCGCCGACGCCAGCAGTCCACCGTGCGGCAAGCGGGATCATTCGCTCGTAGTCGGCATCGAGCAGCGTCGTCGACAGCGTGGCTCGAATCGCGGCGGTCGCCATCGCGCTCCCCGCCAGCGTGCCACCCACTCCGCCGACGTCGGCGTCGTGGCCGTGCAGCGCCGGGTCGAGCGCCAGCGCAACCTCCTCGGTGACGCCGTAGGTCGCCACGGGGAACCCACCACCGATCGGTTTGCCGATCACGACGATGTCCGGATCGAGACCCCACGCCTGCGTGCACCCGCCGGGCCCGGCCGAAATCGTGTGCGTCTCATCGATGATCAACAGCACACCATGTCGCCGGGTGATTTCGCGCACGGCCTCGTGGTAGCCCTGCTGAGGGAGCACGATGCCGATGTTCGTCAGCGCCGGCTCCATCAACAGCGCGGCGACATCCCCGTGCGCCAGCGCCGCATCGAGTGCGTCGAGGTCGTTGAACGGCACGACCCGTGTGGTCACCGACGGGTCGACCTGCGGACCGACGGCGCCCGGACGGCTGATCACGCGACCTCCGGCGTCGAGGATCGCAAGCGTCTCGTCGACCGTTCCGTGGTAGCACCAGTCCATCACCGCGATCTTCGGGCGTCCTGTCAGATGGCGGGCGAAGCGGAGCACGAACCGGTTGGCATCGGTCGCCGATGTCGTCAACTGCCACTTGGCCATCCCGAAACGCCGGTGGAGTTCGTCGGCGACCCACGCTGCGTCCTCGCTCGGCAGCATCGTGGTCGACCGGCCAACCGCCGCGGCGAGCCCACCGCCGCCGTGGCCGGTCATGGCACCGGTGTCGCCGAGACAGAAGTCGACGTACTCGATGCCGTCGACGTCGACGAACCGGGCGCCGTCGGCCGACGCGACATGCACCGGGAACGCTCCAGGCCATCGAGTCATCCACGGCATCGGCACGCCCGCCAGCAGGTGACGGCGACCCAATTCGGCCAAGTCGGCCGACCTCGGATGCAACTCCACGAATTGCCGGAGTTCGTCGTTCATCTGCGCGGCCAGTCGCTCCCGTGAGATCACGAGCCGACGGTAGCCTCGAAACCATGTCCGTCCAGGTGCTCAGCGAAGCCGCGCGTCGTCGCACGTTCGCGATCATCAGCCACCCCGACGCGGGCAAGACCACACTCACCGAGAAATTCCTGCTCTATGCCGGCGCCATCACTTCGGGGGGAGCGGTCAAGGCGCACGAGGGTCGGCGCGCCGCCACATCCGACTGGATGGACATGGAGCAGAAGCGCGGAATCTCGATCTCGTCGACGGCGCTCAACTTCCCGTACCGCGACCATGAACTGAACCTGCTCGACACGCCCGGCCACCGCGACTTCTCCGAGGACACCTACCGCGTGCTCGCCGCCGTCGACGCCGTCGTGATGGTGCTCGACTCGGCCAAGGGCATCGAGCCGCAAACACTCAAGCTGTTCGAAGTGTGCCGATCGCGCAACCTGCCGGTGATCACGTTCCTCAACAAGCTCGACCGGCCCGGCATGGAACCACTGGAGTTGCTCGACCAGATCGAGGAGCAGATCGGCTTGCGCCCGACGCCGGCGACGTGGCCGGTCGGCTCGTTCGGCGACCTGCGCGGAGTGATCGACCGCCGCACCGACATCTTCACCCGTTTCACCCGCACCGCCCGCGGCTCCCAGATCGCGCCCGAAGAAGACGTACCCGCCGAGCGTGCCGCACAGGAGGAAGGCAAGCACTGGGTGAAGAGCAGCGAGGAGACCGAACTGCTCAGTGCGATGGAAGCCGACGTCGACATGACGTCGTTCCTCGCCGGCGAGTCGACGCCGGTGTTCGCCGGGTCGGCGCTCACCAACTTCGGTGTCCGCCACCTCCTCGACGCCATCGTCGACCTCGCCCCGGCGCCGTCGCCACGCGTCGACGTCGACGAGAAACCCCGCCACCTCGACGAGCCGTGTTCGGCGTTCGTGTTCAAGGTGCAGGCCAACATGGACCGCAACCATCGCGACCGCATCGCGTTCGCTCGCATCTGCTCGGGCAAGTTCGAACGTGGCATGGTGATGACCTGTGAGCGCACGGAGAAGCCGTTTGCCACCAAGTACGCGTCGACGGTGTTCGGCGCCGAGCGCACCACCGTCGATGAGGCGTTCCCCGGCGACGTCGTCGGGCTGGTCAATGCCACCGGCCTGAATCTCGGCGACACCCTCTACGACGAGTCGGGCCCCACCGTGAAGTTCCCGCCGATCCCGGCGTTCGCCCCCGAGGTGTTCGCGACCGCCCGGCCGCTCGACACGGGCAAGACGAAGCAGTTCCGCAAGGGCCTCGATCAGCTCAACGAAGAAGGCGTCGTCCAGGTGCTCAAGGATCCCGACTGGGGCGATGCGTCGCCGGTGCTCGCCGCTGTCGGTCAGCTGCAGTTCGAGGTGTTCGCCAACCGACTCGACATCGAGTTCAACGCTCCGATCGAGATCCTGTCGGCCCCGTATCAGGCCATTCGGCTGACCGACAAGGTGTCGGCCGACGCGCTACGCGAGAAGCCCGGGGTCCGGATTCTCGCCCGACTCGACGGACACCTCGTGGCGCTGTTCGAAAACAAGTACGCGCTCGCCCGCATCGAGCAGAACGAGCCAGATCTCACGCTCGATCACATCATCGCCGGCTGATCTGCGACCTGTTTCGCATCGAAGTGCTCCAGGCGCACGCTGCCGCTCGGCGCTCGCAGGCGTTCCCCTTCTGCGCACGTGGCGCCCACTGTCCGACCGCCGACTCCTTCCTTCCCCGTGCGTTCCAGAGGGAGATCCCCATGTTCGACAGCACTGTCACGACCAACCGTTCACCGCAGCACCGGGCCGACGACCTTCGTGCGCCGTCGATCATCGTGCGGCCCTGGGTCGACCCGGTCGTCGACGATGCGGGTTTCGATGCTCGTTCCCGATACGTCGAAACGTTCTGGCTCGGTGTACTCGGCCCCACTGCGACGTGGCTGCTACGCCGGTTGGTTGCCGGACTCGAACAGTCCCCGGACGGCTTCGACCTCGACCTCGACACCACGGCGCGGGCGATGGGTCTGAGCTTCACGAGCGGGCGATCGTCACCGTTCAGCAAGGCTCTCGAGCGGTGCGTGATGTTCGGGCTCGCCCACCCCATCGACGGGGGACTCGCCGTTCGCCGACGGATTCCGCGAGTGAGCTTTCGTCACCTGCGACGGATGCCCGACTCGTTGCAGGCGGCCCACGCAACATGGCTTCGACCGCTCGACGACCTGAATGGGTTCAGCCGCGCTCACCGACTGGCGACCACGATGCTCGAACTCGGTGACGATCCGTCGGTGATCGAGCACCAACTGGTCGCGCTCGGTGTGGGCGACGCCGTCGCAGCCGAGGTCGCCGACAACGCCTACCGGCTCACGTCGTCGGGCTGAGGCGTCCACGTCGCTCAGTCGCACAGCGGCGATGAGCGAAGCGCCGGAATCCGGTCCGTTCGCTCATCACTCGGGCCGGTCAGCGCGGTGGGCTGAAGTTCGACGCGAGGTCGATCAGCAAGCGGGTGCCGAAACCCGTCGCGCCCTTGGAGTAGATGCCTTCGTCGGCGGCGACCATCATCGGGCCGGCGATGTCGAGGTGCGCCCACGGGATGTCGCCGACGAACTCGCTGAGGAAGATCGACGCGGTCATCGTGCCGCCGTAGGGACCGCCGATGTTCTTCATGTCGGCGACGACCGAATCGAGCAGTTTGCGGTACCGCTTCGAGTCGAGCGGGAGCTGCCAGATGGGTTCGTCGGTCGCTTCCGACCGCTCGACCAACTGATCGACCAACGCCTGACTGGTACCGAGCACGGGTGCGATGCTCTCGCCGAGCGCCACCAAAGCGGCGCCGGTGAGCGTGGCGATGTCGACGATGGCATCAGGCGCGTCCTCGACAGCGAGCGACAGGCCGTCCGCGAGCACCAGACGGCCCTCGGCGTCGGTGTTGTGGATCTCGACGGTCTTGCCGTTGCGCATCGTCAGCACGTCACCGAGCTTCAGTGCACTGCCCGACGGCATGTTGTCGGTGCACATCAGCCAGGCGGTGACCTTGGTCTTGACCTTGAGGTCCTTCAGCACACTCATCGTGGCGAGCACGGCGGCCGCGCCCGACATGTCCATCTTCATGTTCTGGTGGAAGACGTCGTGCCCTTTCAGCGAGATACCACCCGAATCGTACATGATCCCCTTGCCGACGAGAGCGAGGTGCCCGGTCGGATTCTTCGGTGACCAGGTGAGCTTCACCATGCGTGGCGGCTCGGTCGAACCACGGTTCACGCCGAGCAAGCCTCCGCACCCCAGCTGTTCGAGTTGGTCCTTGTTGAACACCTCGACCTGCAGGCCGGTGGCCGCACCGATGTCGACGGCCTTGGCGGCGATGTCGGTGGCATTGAGGTAGGTCGGAGGGGTGTTCGCCAGCTCGCGAGCAAACGCTGTGGCCGACGCGACGACCTTGCCACGCTCGGCGCCCCGCTCGACGTCCTTGACCTGATTGTCGCCGGCGATCAGTGTCAGGCCTTCGAGGCGCGATGCGTTCTTGGGTTCGTTCTTCAGTCCCGTATAGCGGTACGAGGCAAGGAGGACCCCTTCGGTCACCGCTTGGGCGGCAACGCGTGCATCGACACCGTCGACGTCGGCGAGGTTGATGGCGAGCTGAGCGTGCTTCGCCACCGCCCGGGCGAACGCAGCAGACGCAGAGCGGAGCCCCGCAGCGTCGATCGTGCCCGGATCGCCGACTCCGATGGCGACGGCCACACCGTCACCCGTCGGCACGCTGAGCACCTGGCCAGCTTTGCCCTCGAACCCGTTCGCCTCGAGCGCCGCACGGCTCAACCCCAACTGCCTGGGGACGGTGCCCTTCGTGGACACCGCCCACCCGACAGCGGTCGCGGATTTGGGAGCGGAGCGCGCCGTCGAAACGGCGACGGCGGACACGGTTGCACTGGCATCGTTCATGGCGCACAGTCTGGCCGACAATTCACGCCGACGAGACATGCAAGGTTGCCCCTGGCTGCGACCGGCATGGAGCTGTTCCTCTCACAGATTCTGTAGGACTTCTCACCGGCACGACAGGGGCCGTGACCGACGGTCTGTCAGAATCTCGGCCGTGACCGACAGCGACGAGACAACTTCCGGGAGATCACGAACGCGCTGGATCAAGTGGGTCGTGATCGGCGGTGTTGCGACCGTCGTGCTGTTGTTCGCCGGCATCTTCGTGTACGCGAACTTCATCAACAACTCCCCTGATGAACTGGACGACTCCGATCTCTCCGAGGCCCTCACCGCAACGACCGATGCGCCGCAGGTATCGGACACCGCAGCCGCCTCGGCGCCCGATCAGCCCGTGACGACCGAGGCGCCCGCCAGCGATGCCGACTTCGACGGCGATTGGGTGCCGACCACGGCGTCGGAGTTCGGCTATCGAGTCGAGGAAGTGATCGCCGGGGTGAACACCACGGCGGTCGGGCGCAGCAACGAGATCGAGGGGCTGCTCACGATCGACGGAACCGCAGCCACCGTGGTCGACATCACCGTGCAGATCGAGAACATCACGAGCGACGACGCCCGGCGCGACGGCCAGTTCAGCGGTCGCATCATGAACGCCTCGGAGTTCCCGACGGCCGAGTTCCGCATCACCGAGCCGATCGACTTCGGCCAGCTCCCGGTGGGTGACGAGCAGGTCACCGCGACCGCCATCGGTGAACTCACGCTGCGCGGCGTCACGAACCCGGTCACGTTCGACGTGACCGCCCAGACCACCGACGGCCGTATCGGTGTGCTCGGCTCGATCCCGGTGCTCTTCGCGGACTACGGCATCGACAATCCGTCGTTCGGCGTCATTGCCACCGAGGACAACGGGCTCGTGGAGTTCGTCCTGGTCTTCGAACGAGGCTGAGCGTCGAAGCGTCACCTCGACGTCTGTGTGCGGTTTTGGGTGACCCGTTCCACCCGAATTGCAACACAAACGTCTGGAGTCAGACGACCGGTTGACTCTTGGCCCAGGCGCTCGCCAGAGCGGCGTACTTGCCACCGAGTTCGACCAGTTCGGCGTGATTGCCGAGTTCCACGAGCCGCCCACCGTCGATCACCCCGATGCGATCGGCTCGCTGGATCGTGGAGAGCCGGTGGGCGACCACGATCGTCGTGCGTCCCAGCATCAGCGTGTCGAGCGCGTGTTCGACGATCAGTTCGGTACCGGGATCGAGGTTGCTGGTCGCTTCGTCGAGCACGAGCACCCCCGGGTCGACCAACGCCGCCCGAGCGAGTGACACCAGTTGACGTTCCCCCGCCGACAAGCGCGAGCCGCGCTCGCGCACCTCGGTGTGGATCCCCTCGGGAAATTCCTCGAACCGCTCCAGCGCGCCGATCGCATCGAAGGCACCTCGCACGTCGTCGTCGGTCGCCTCGGCGCGTGCGATGCGCACGTTGTCGGCGATCGTGCCACCGAACAGGAATCCCTCCTGCGGCACCACGACCACCCGGTGACGCAACGATGTGAGCGTTGCGTCACGGAGATCGACCCCACCAAACGAGATCGACCCCTCGGTCGGGTCGTACAGTCGCGCCATCAGCTTGGCGAGGGTCGACTTGCCGGCACCGGTCGGGCCGACGAGGGCGAGCCGTTCGCCGTCGGCAACCGTGATCGACACCCCGGTGAGTACCGCCGTCTCCGTCGCCGGGTAGCGGAACCCGACGTTGCTCACCACCAATTCACCGGAGCGAGCAAGCTCGTTCGAACCGTCCTGGATGTCGGGCACGGTGTCGAGGATCCCGAACAGTTTGTTCAGCGACGCCGCCGACGACTGCACCGTGTTGTAGAGCTGCGAGAGCTGTTGCACCGGTTCGAACAGCTGGGCATACAGCAGCACGACGGTGACGATCTGGCCGACCTTGACCACATCCTCGGTGTACAGCCACCCCCCGACCCCGACGATCAGCGCGGTGGCGAACACGCCAGCAGTCTCGATGAGACCGAAGTACCAGGTGGACACGCGAACGCTGTGCACATGGGAGTCGTAGAGGTCGCGGTTCGACTGCTTGAAGCGGCGCCGCTGCTCGGGTTCGCGAGCGTAGGCCTGGATGACCCGGACACCGGCGATGCCCTCTTGCAGGGTCGACAGGTTCTGTCCGATGTTCTCGCGCACATCGAGGTACGCGGCGTTCGAGTCACGCTGGAACTTGCGCGAGGCGATGATGATGGCGGGCATCACGAGCAGCCCAGCGAGTGCGAGCTGCCACGACACGACGAAGGCCACGACGAGCGAGAATCCGACGAGCAGAATCGCCGAGACGAATTGCAACAGACCCCACTGGACCAACTCGCTCATCGACTCGATGTCGGCGGTCATGCGAGCCACGAGCACACCGGACTTGTTGCGGTCGAAGAACCCCAGCGACTGCTTTTGCAAGTGATCGAACACGCGGATGCGCAGCATCTGCAGGAATCCCTCACCCGCACGGTTGATCAGAATGAACTGCTGGCGGGCGGAGAAGTACGCCAGGACCGTCAGCCCGAGGTAGAAGATCACCGTATTGCGCAGCACGGCGGTGTCGCCGGGCGTGATGCCGTTGTCGATGCCGTACCCGAGCAGCACGGGGCCCATGACGACCCCGAACGTCGACAGGGCGGTGAACGCGAGTGCCCCGATGATCGTCTTCTTGAACGGCAGTGCCATCCGTCCGGCACGACGGAGCACCTGCTTGCGTTCCTCGGCATCGAGCTTGTCCTCGTCGGCAATTGCCCCCATGCCATGCATCAGTCGCCTCCCACCGGGGGTCCGGTGGCGACGATCGTGTCGTCGAGCTCGGCCTCGTCGGCGGCCATCGCGGCAAGGACCGCCCGATATCGAGGTTCGGTGTCGAGCAGGTGCTGATGGGGTCCCGACGCTACGACGCGCCCACCGTCGAGCAGGACCACCGTGTCGGCGAGCGCGATGGTGCCGGCGCGGTGAGCGATGACGATGGTCGTGCGGCCGTCCATCACGGTGGACATCGCCGAGCGGATCTCGTGCTCCTTCGACGGATCGACCGCGGAGGTGGCGTCGTCGAGAACCAGTACCCGTGGGTCGGCGAGAATCGCTCGGGCGATCGCGATGCGCTGGCGTTGACCACCCGACAGTGAGAACCCACGTTCACCGAGCATCGTGTCGTATGCCTCGGGGAGGCCCATGATGAAGTCGTGAGCGCCGGCCAGCCGGGCCGCCCGCTCGATCGCGTCGTCGGGGGCGTCCGGCTGCGCGAATGCGATGTTCGCCGCGACCGTGTCGTGGAACAGCAGCGTGTCTTCGAACACGATGCCGACGGCACGACGAACGTCGTGCAACGAGAGCTCACGCACATCGACGCCGTCGATGCTGACCCTGCCTTCGTCGACGTCGTAGAAGCGAACGAGCAGCCGGGCGACGGTGGACTTACCCGAGCCGGTCGCACCCACCAGTGCCACCGACTGGCCTGCCGCCAGATCGAGGTCGAACCCATCCAGCACCGCAGAGTCGGCGCTGTAGCCGAAACGGACGTCGGTGAATCTGACGGCCCCGGCATGCTCGGCTGGCGGCAAGGTGCGAGGATGTTCGGGGTCGGCCACCGCTGGCACGGTGTCGAGCACCTCGTTGACCCGTTCCAGTGCAGCGCCGGCGCGCTGGGCCCAGGCAACGGTCATCCCGATCATGCGCAGCGGAGAAACGAGGAGCGCGACGTAGAAGTTGAACCTCACCAGTTCGCCAGGCGTGAGATCGCCGTTGATCGCTTGCATGCCGCCGACGAACAGCACAGCGATGAGGCCGAGCTGTGGGAGCAGATCGATGGCCGGCAGGTACTTCGCACGAATCTTGGCCGCGCCGATCGACACGGCCTGAATGTCGGCCGCCTCTTTGCGCAGTCGCCGCGACTGCACCTCCTCGGCGCCGAATCCCTTCACGACACGGATGCCACCGACGGTCTCCTCGACAACCGTTGCCAGCTCGGCCTGCTCGACCTGCACTTGCAGGACAGCTGAATGGATCGAGCGAGAGAATCTGCGCGCCGCCACGTTGACGAACGGCAGCGGGGCCAACGCAACGAGCGCCAGACGCCAATCGGTGGCAAAAAGGATCACGGTGACCCCGAGGATCATGGCGAGGTTCGACAGCGTGATGGGGATCATCACCACGAACGACTGGATCTGGGTGAGGTCACTCGACGAACGGCTCATCAGCTGGCCGGTCTGGGCGCGGTCGTGGTAGCCGACGTGCAGCGACATGATGTGGTTGAACAGTCGTTCGCGAAGGCGCGTTTCGGTCCATCGCGCTTCACGAAACGCATAGAACCGGCGAAGCGCAGTGAACGTGCCGATCGCCGCGCCGGCAATCGCAATCAGTAGCACCCAGAGCCACAGCATGTCGCCCCGTTCGATACCACGGTCGATGCTGTAGCTGACCAGCATCGGCACGGAGATCTTGCCGAGCGTCCACAACAGTCCGACGGCACTCCCGATGAGGAGGTTGCGGCGTTGGGCGCGGAGCGTGGACGCGAGCAACTTCCAACGCGTCGGGGGATCGTGCGCGTCGATCTCTGGCGTTGGAACCTCGTTCAGGGTGACAGCGTCAGCGCTCACTCAGCCGCCAGCGTCGCCCGAACGCGAGACGAGCGGCGTGAGCAGCTCGGTCACACGTTGCTTCGGCCGTCCGATGATGGCTGTCTCGGCGGTCACCACGACCGGCCGCTGGAGCAATTGCTTGTGCTTGACGAGCAGTGCGACGATCTGGTCCTCGGTGGCGGCATCGTCGTCGGTCAGGCCCAGCTTCTTCCACATGCTGTCTCGCCGGACCAGGGCGGTCGGTTCGTCTTCGAGCTTGGCGATGATCGAACGCAGCGTGTCGGCGTCCGGTGGTGTCTTGATGTAGTTCACGATGTCGACCTGTACTCCGAGTTCTTCGGCAATGCGCACGGCACTGGTCGACGAGTTTCAATGCGCGTTGTGGAAGATGGTTGCGACACTCGCCATGAGGCCGAGGTTACGACCTGATTGGAACGCTGCTCTCATCGGTTGTCGCTGCCGTGGCAGGCGATGGTGCCGTACGAAGTCTTCGTTCGGCAGGGCTGAGTCGCAGCCCTGCTGCGCGCAGACGCCGCACGAGCTCACGACTTTCGACCTGCTCGGCACCTGCGTCGATGAGTTGGGCTCGGTAGTCCTCGGGGATGTCGTAGTGATCACCCTGGAAACCGCGGCGCGGGATGCCGGTGCGGTCTGCGAACACGTGCAGTTCGTCATACGAGACGTCGCTGACGAGATGGCACCACTTCTTGCCCCGCCACCACCAGCGGGCTTCGTCGATCAGGATTGCCACCTCCTCACCTTTCCACGGAGCACTCGGCCAAGGAGCACTCGGCCACGGAGCACTCGGCAACGGACCACTGGGTGATGACACACTGGCGGCGTGAACGAGCCCGACCCCGAGCTGATCATCGCATGGCAGCGCCACATCGGCAGCGACACAGCGCTGCTCGAGCGCTTGCTCGCCCGCCATCGCGAGAAACACCGGCGCTATCACACCGCGACGCACATCGGTTGGGTGATCCGTCATGTCGAGGAGCTCGCGGCGACGGAAAGCATCGAACACCTCGACGAGGTCATCGCAGCGGCGTTCTACCATGACGCGATCTACGAGCCGGCGTACCCGGCGAACGAGCGAGCAAGCGCTCGGCTCGCCCGTCGCGACCTCGCCGTTCTCGGGTGGAGCGACGACCGGACCGAACGGGTTGCGACCATGATCGAAGCGACCGTCCACGGCGCAACGACCTACACCGGCGACGCTGCCGTCCTCCTCGATGCCGATCTCGCCATCCTCGCTGCCGAGCCCGGAGCGTATTCGGCCTACGTCACCGGCGTCCGCAAGGAGTATCGAGACGTCGACGACGACGAGTGGCGAACCGGTCGGGCTCAGGTCCTGCAAGGATTCCTGGACCGCTCGGCCATCTACGCCACGACATCGGCGCGGGAACGCTGGGAAGACCGCGCTCGCGCCAACCTCACTGCGGAGCTGTCCGCCCTCTCCTGATGTCGACCATTGGATCGCTGGTGTCGATCGGTGGTGTCGATCGGTGGTGTCGATCAGTAGGTGTCGATCAGTAGGTGTCCATGTAGCGCACGACCACGAGCTCGGCCTGCTCTGTCGCATCGGCATGGCCGGTGACGGCGGCGAGGAAGTGCCGGCGCTCGAGTGTTCGTACGACGACCTCGGTGAGCGTGCGCACCGAGGCAGTCCGGGGAACGTCGCGCAAGAGCGCGATCTCGCCGAACGAGTTCGTGGCGCCGAGCACGCCGACCGGCTCGCCGACCTTGGACACCTCGACCTCTCCCGATTCGATGACGTAGAACAGGTCGCCCTCGTCTCCCTGTTCGAAAACCATTTCGCCGGCGGGCAGCGTCAGCAGCTTCGACTGACGAGCCAGGCGCTCGATCACGTGATCGGGAAGCACCGAGAGCATCGGAACTGCCCGGAGTGTCTCGAGGCCGTCCGGCGCGAGCGCGATCCTGTCAACCCGATGTAGCCCTCTGATCGACACCAGCACCACCGCCGTGACGGTGACAGCGATGATGAGCAGGCCGGTGGAGAGCCCGACGGTGACGATGAGCAACGGCATCATCCCGGCCCCCAGCGCCATGCCGGCGATCGCCGCGCTGTCGAGTGCGCCGAACACGCGCCCGAGCACCTCGTCGGGAACGAGTCGTTGCACGATGGTCTCGGCGTTGACATCGACGAGTGAGTTGCCCAGACCGATCAGCATCATGGCGATCAGGGCCGACGGGAGGCTCGGAACGGCCACGATGAGCAGCAGCGGCGCCGCCCACAACACGACGCCCACCCCGAAGTCGCGCGAGAGTCGCCCGCGTTGCGACAGCACGAGTGCCACCGCCCCACCGATCAGACCACCGACCCCCAGCGCTGCGTTGAGGACTCCCACCCCGCTGTCCTCGAGCCCGAGGAGATCGAGCGCAATCGCCACTTCGTACACCGCAGAGCAGCCGGCGACCACCGTCTGCACCACGTACAACGCCACGATGAGGCGCAGATCCCGATCACCGAAGATCACCCGGTACCCATCGCCGACCCCGGCGAACATCCCGCCGGCCTCACCCGCGCTCTCTGGATCCTTTGGATCCTCTGCGTTCTCGGCGTCCGCCTCGTCGGCACCATCGTTCGTCTCGACCGGCGCGGCGAGCGGCCGTACGCCGAGCACCATGACCGCGGACCACACGAAGGTCAGTGCATTGAACGCGAAGACTGCGCTGATGTCGGCCACCGCCAGCAGCAGGCCACCCACCGCCGGCCCGACGAAGAATCCGATGCTGTTGATGGTGCTCGAAACGACGTTCGCTGCGGTGAGCTCGGACGGGTTCTGTGCAAGGCTCGGCAAGATCGCTGCCTGGGCCGGCCGGAACACCATGCCTGCGGTTCCGGTGAGCACCGACAGCGCGTACACCGGCAACGCCGGCCCGTCGACGAACACGATGGCGGCTGAAGCGAAGACCAGGACGACCCGCACGGCGTCGGCGCCGAACATGACGAGGCGACGATCGAACCTGTCGGCGAGCGTCGCCAACAGGGGCGCCAGCACGGCCATCACCGTGTAACGAACCACGCTGATGATTCCGAGCGCCGTGGCCCCGCCGTTGTTGTAGGCGTAGACGGAGATGGCAACGGAGAACGCCCAGTCACCAATCACCGAGCCGACCAATGCGAGATTGAGTTGCCGAAGCGACCGGTTCTGCAACACGTTGGCGATCGCGGTGCGTGATTCAGCCAACTGATCCGAAACGGCCGTCATGATCCCATCCTCCGGTACGACTCCCCACGAGACGCATCGCCACCGTAGGCGTCGATGACACGCCACAATGTGATCGTGGCCGCTCCCGGAAACCTGACCCGACAACTCGCAGCCGTCGCCGACGCTCTCGGCCCCGTCCTCATGCCCGTCGGGCACCGCACACAGCTCAACGATCTCTGTGCCATGACACGATTGGCCGTCGGTGCCGCGAGCGTGTCGATCGCTCGGATCGACGACACGCAACTCGTGTACGAGGCCGCCGACGGAGCGGGAGCGCAGAACGTCATCGGCCTGCGGTTGCCGTCCGATCGCGGGATCGCCGGGTACGTGGCTCATACCGGACAGTCGCTCGTCGTCGACGAGGTGCAAGCCGACCCCCGCTTCGCTCGCGACGTCGCCGAACGGGTCGGCTACGTGCCGACATCGATCCTTGCCGTGCCGGTCGTCGTCGACGACGAACGAGTGCTCGGTGTGGTGTCCGTGCTCGACCGCACCGTCGGCCTCGGCGACCCGCTCGTTGTGACCTCGGCCTGCGGGCGGGTCGCGGCCCCGCTCCTCGCCACCGCAGCGACAGTGGCACGACTCGGACCCTTGTTGGTCAATGCTGTCGCCGACGCCGTGGCCAACGAGGAGAGGACACTCGTGCGAGCACTCCGGCGACTCGCAACGGACCTTCCCGACGACGATGCGGAGGTTGCGGGCTTCGCCGCAGTGCTGGCAGAGCTCCGGTTGCTTCCGCCGGGGACCCAACAAGCGATCGAGCGCATTCTTCGTGAAGCGATCGACCTCGCCACCCCGAGGCGCCGGTGGTGACCGACACGATCGGGCCGGCCACGATCCTGCCAGCGTGGTCAGATCCATTCCACCGCACCGGCGGACCCGGGCCGTTTCCGATCATGAAATTTGCATCAGCGGTCACGCGGCCGTGGGCATACGGCGACGGATCTGGAAGCGGGATCCGGGTGGCCGTCGTCGACAGCGGGGTCGATGCCACCCACCCGTCGGTCGGCCGGATCAGCGAGTACGTAGCGGTCGATCGCGACGACTCGACCGACACAGGAATCCGATTCGTACCCGGTGCACACACCGACCTGTACGGACACGGCACTGCGTGTGCTGCGATCATTCGCGAACTGGCGCCAGAGGTCGAGTTGATCTCGGTCAGGGTCTTGCGCGAGGACCTGCGAGGAAGTGCCGCTGCGTTCGCCTACGGGATGGAATGGTGCATCGAGCAGGGCGTCGACATCATCAACCTGAGCATGTCGACGGCCAGTGACCGGTGGGCCGAGACGTTCTGGGAACTCGTCGACGCAGCGAACTTCGCGCACGTGCTCGTCGTCGCATCGATGAACAACGAGCGCAAGCGAACGATCCCGAGCGAACTCGCCGGCGTCTTCTCGGTGGCGTGTGCTCCAGGCACTGACCGTGAACAGATCTGGTGCAACCCGGCAGGTCCCGCAGAGTGGGGAGCGGCGGGGATCGACGTGGACGTCGCCTGGCTGAACGGCTCCACGATTCGCACGACCGGGAACTCCTTCGCCGCTCCCGTGATCGCCGGTCATCTGGCACGCATTCGCGCTGCCCACCCGGGTGCGAATGCGTGGCAGGCCAAGACCGTCCTGGCGCAATTGGCCGCCAACGCTGCGCCCGTCTGATAGAAGTTGCGCGACGGGCACCGGCCGCCCCCGGTGCCCGTCACGATCATTGGTCAGTCGAAGCGGCGAATGTGCCCTTCGGCTTCGTCGTCGAGGCCATCAGCCGGGCGCACCGCTGCCTTCTTGCCGGCATCATCGCTTTCTTCCACGATGAGCAGTCGACGATGTCCCTCGGCCGTCTCGGTGTCGATGTTGCGGTTCACTTCGTTCTCTCGGTTGATCCCCATGATCGCTCCCTTGGTTGCGGGCAGGTGCCCCCGGTGATGTATCGAATCATGCACGAACCTGGCGGCCCGAAAAGTCAGCCGGCTGACAGTTCAGACACTTTATTCGAACCGACCGCCTGCCGACATCGCCCGCAGGCGCAGGGCATCTTCGTCGAGGATGCGCACGGTCCGCCCCGAGATCGAGACGAGGCCGGCACGCTCGAGCGACCGGCCGACCTGGTTCACGGACTGACGGGCGCCTCCGAGCAGTTGGCCCATCTCGGCCTGCGTGAGCGGGATCTTGAGTGTCGCGCTTCCCTGCCGCTCGAACTCGGTCAGGAGGTACTTCGCCAAGCGTCCGCCGAGGTCGAGGTAGGCGAGGTCGGCCAGACCATCGGTGACCGTGCGGAGCCGGTGGGTCAGCAGCACGACCATTTGCCGAGCGATCGCCGGATCCGACTCCCATGCCGCGCGGAACGATCGGGCCGGCACCTCGACCATCTCCACGCGCCCGACCGCAGCCACTGATGCGGAGCGCGGGAGGTCGTCGAGCACCCCCATCTCACCGACGATCTCACCATCGTGCCTCAGCGCAAGCGTGGGCTCGGTTCCTGCTGCTGACGACGTGAACACCTTCAACGTGCCGGTGTCGATGACGTGGATCGCCGCCGCCCGTTCGCCCACCGCGAACAGCACCTCACCTCGCTGCAATGTCCGACGATGCGCCAACCTCGCGAGTTCGGCGATCGTTGCCGGTGCAGCTGTTGCGAACAGCGGCGTCGAGGCGAGCACCTCGTCGATGCTGCGATCCGTTGCCCCCACTTCGCCAACGCTAGTCGCTCCCGAATTGGGTGCTCCCGACGATCGCCATGTCACCCGGTGACCAGGTCGGTGACCGCGATCTCGTCCAACGGGATGCCGTCTTCGATCTCGAGCTGCACGTTGCGTTCGAGGAGCCCGTAGCCGACGACGGTTGCGAATGTGACCGCACCCATGACCACGATCGCCCCGCGCAGACCAATCGCTTCCGCCAAGAGACCGAGTGGCGCCGCTGCGATCCCGAATCCGGCAAAACTCAGCATCATGAGCGACTGCACCCGCCCCTGATGGGTGTCGGTGGTCATGTTCAGCGCAATCGAGTTCGAGAGTGATTGATAGCCGGTGGTGCCAGCTCCGATGAACACGACAACGACCACAGCGACCCCGAAGATCGGAGACAGCCCCAGCGCAATGACGCCAACGCCGAACAACAAGCCCGAACCGACCATCATTTTCCAGACGCCTGCGCCATCTGCTCGACCGGCCAGGGGCACAGCGACAGCGACGGCCCCGATCGAACTCGCCGACATGATGATGCCCACCCATCCATCGCCGAGTTCGAACTCGCCCTTGACCAACGCAGGGATGAACGCCACGTAGTTGAAGCCGAACATGATGATCACGAACGAGCTCAGCACGAGCCGGCGCAGGTGCGGTCGGCTGGCGACATAGCGCACGCCGTCGACGATCTCAGCGAACGGACTTGCCGTGGACGTCGCCCGAGGTTTCGAACCGGGCGGGCATCGCAGGAGCAACCCGAACGACAGCAGCGAGAACGCTGCAGCGACCACGAACGCACCACCGATGCCGATGAGCACGATGCCAGCGAGCGCGCCGGCGAACGCTGGAGCGACCACCCGGGTGCCGTTCATGCTCAACATCGACAAGGTGATTGCGTTGCCGAGCTGGTCGCGCCCGACGATCTCGGAGGTGAACGCCACCCGCGTTGGTCCGAGGAAGCCAAAGGCAACCCCCTGGATGATCGATGCCACCAGCAGCATCCAGAACGCAACGGTGTCGGTGAGCACCACCGCTGCCATACCGGCGGCGGCGACCAGGATCGCGCCCTGACTGACGATCAACACGCGGCGCTTGGGAAGCCGGTCGGCAGCGACCCCACCCAGTGGTGTCGCGATCAGGAGTGCGATCCCGAAACAGAGATAGACGAGACCGAGGGCGCCCTCGCGCTCGGTGAGGTCCCAGGCGAGCACACCGCGCAGCAGGAACTGCATCTGCACCGACATGAACGAGAACGTGCCCGCCCACCACAACTTGCGGTAGTCGTGATTCTGCAGCGAGGCGAATGAGCGCTCGAACCTCGACATCGCCCTACCCTGCCCGATCCCGAACCGATTCCTGCGATCGGCCGTGGATCCGAGCGTTCAACTGCGGACGAAACCCTGTTGCAGTGCCATCACCCGGACCGCCCCCGCGATTGCGTCGGCGACACCCGGTTCGAAGGCTCCGGGGATGATCCGCTCGGCCACCGGCTCGGTGACGAGAGCAGCCAATGCATCGGCGGCGGCGCGCTTGATCTCGATCGTGCAGCGGGTGGCGCGCACGTCGAGCAGACCGCGGAACACGCCGGGAAAGGCCAGGACGTTGTTGATCTGGTTCGGGTAGTCGCTTCGGCCGGTGGCGATGACCGACACGTTCGGCGGCATCAGCTCCGGCATGACCTCCGGGGTCGGGTTGGCCATTGCGAACACGATCGCATCGTTGGCCATCTCGGCCAGCCACTCCGCCTCGATGATGCCGGGGCCGGAGAGCCCGAGTAGCACGTCGGCGCCCTCGAGCGCTTCGCGGACGCCACCGCGGCGATCGTCACCGTTGCCGTTGTCGACGAACCACTGCTTGGTGGGCGTGAGGTTCTTGCGCTCGCGATGCAGGATCCCGCTGCTGTCGACACCGATGATGTCGCCGGTGCCGTCCTGGCCGACGCCGGCATCGTGCAGGAGTTCGGCAACCGCAACACCAGCAGCGCCGGTGCCGACGATGACGACGCGCAACTCCTCGACGCGTTTGCCCACGACCCGTGCCGCGTTGATCAGTGCGGCGAGCGCCACGATTGCCGTGCCGTGCTGGTCGTCGTGGAACACGGGGATGTCGAGCGCTTCCTGGAGACGTCGCTCGATCTCGAAACACTCGGGCGCCTTGATGTCCTCGAGGTTGATGCCACCGAACGTCGGGGCGATCGCCGTGCCGATCGCCACCATCTCGTCGACCGTTCGGGCGTTCACACACAACGGATAGGCATCGATGCCGCCGAACTGTTTGAACAGCACGGCCTTGCCCTCCATCACGGGCATCGCCGCTTCCGGTCCGATGTCGCCAAGACCGAGCACGGCGGTGCCGTTCGACAGCACGGCGACGGCGTTCGATCGGCCGGTGAGCGACCACACCCGATCAGGTTCATCGGCGATGGCCTGCGAGACACGCCCGACACCTGGGGTGTACGCCAGCGCAAGGTCCTCCGGACCATCGATCGGCACTCGTGAAGCGATCACGAGCTTGCCACCCTGGTGCAGCGCGAAGGCCGGGTCGTCAGCGTACGGATCGGTCGCGTCGAGCTCTGCCGTGGTGTTGATGGTCATGGTCTGTCCTTGTGGGATACGGGGGTGTCCCGAAGACCTGCAGCGGAGCCCGCCGCCGGTTTCCGGCTGGTCGGGCGAGTTCGACGAACGTTCAGCGCTGGCGCTGAGCTCGTGTCCCCCGCCTGACCCGTACCGGAATGAGTACGGGTGCGGGGCCACGTGCAGCCACAGCTGCGCCTGCTGCCGCTACTGCGGCGACACTGGCAACAATGGCGATGAGCACGTGAAGGATGTTACCGGATAGTTTTGCTGAGACTATGACGGATCTCGAAACGATGCCCCTCGAGCGGATCGACGTCGACACCGACGAGACCACCGAGACCGGCGAGCCGATCGCTGCGCACATCGTGAAGACCAAGAAGGGCGAGAACGCCGCCGCCGCCGTGCTGGAAGCGCGGGTGATGGGCACGCCGATCGAGGCGTTGTGCGGATTCGTGTGGGTGCCGTCGCGCGACCCGAAGCAGCTGCCGGTGTGCGAGAAATGCAAGAGCGTCTACGGGATGTTCAAAGCCTTCAACGGCGACCTGCGCGACACCCCGAACGATTGACGTTGCTGCGTCATGACTGCCGAACGATGACCGAGTCCGCTCCGGCGTTGCGAATTCGCCAGGCCGTGCGAGCGCTGCTGATCACCCCCGACGATCACGTGTTGCTCGTGCGGTTCGAGTTCCCCGACGCCACCGTGTGGTCGTTGCCCGGCGGCGGCCTCGACCCGGGCGAGAGCCACCTCGAAGCGCTGCACCGAGAGCTGATCGAGGAAGTCGGGCTGCACGATCCCGTCGTCGGTGCCCACGTGTGGAACCGTGAGCACATCATTCCTCACCTCGACGGGCTGTGGGACGGCCAGCGCGACCGCTATTACCTCGTCGATGCGGCGAAACGCTTCGAGCCTCGACCTGCGCTGAGCTGGGAACAACTCCGCGACGAACGCCTCCACGAGTTGCGTTGGTGGCACGTCGACGACATCGAACGCGCAACCGACGACGGCGTGTGGTTCTCGCCGAGGGCACTCGCACGGCACCTCCGAACGCTGATCACCGACGGGCCGCCTGTCACGCCCACCGACACCGGCGTCTGAGCGTTCACGCTGGGGAGCTGACGATCACGGGCGGGTGTGGTGGCTGGTGCGGATCAGGCAGGTCTGCTGTGCGACACCGAGGAGGCGCCCGTCCTGGCTCCACACCTCGAGTGAGCCATGGCCGACGCCACGGTGGAACCCCTGCGGGTGGATGTCGAGCAGCACCCACTCGGACGGTTCCGGATCGATGATCCGCACGGTGTTGTCGAGGCTCGTCCCGCCGGGCATCACTCCGAGCGCCGCACACACGGCGAGCGGGACGATGTCGGCGACGAACGCCTGGGTCGCAGCACTGCCGATCTCGTGGTCGGGGATCCGACACCACAGACGCAACGGGCCGGTCTGTGGGTTGTCGATCGCCTGAATCGCGAGCACTCCGGCCGCGAGCCGTCGCTCCAGATGATCGAAGAACGTCCCGGCCAAGGCCGCCGCGAACGGTGCCGACATCGACGAACACTGCTCCGGCGGCGGCACATCGGGCATGCGCAGGAAGCCGGCGCCGTCGCCGGTCGGCCGATCCGTGTGTGCGGCCAGCGAGGTGAACACCGGCCGGATCTCACCGTCGGCGTCGGTGACGGAACCGACGATCTGCGACTGCGTGGTCGCCTTGCCGTGGGCCGGGAGAAGGACATGGAGGTCGACGACGTCGCCGGGCACCGGCGTGCCGATGAACTGTGTGGTGATCCACTGGAGGGGACGGCCGGCGGTGCGTTCAGCTGCCTCGATCGAGGCCGCGATGCCCGAACCTCCGTACAGGAACCCGAACGGGGTGCACAGCGCTCTCGTCGCGGCCAGCCGGAACCGCGCCGGGTCGCCGGTCGGCTGAAGGTCGAGCAGATCGAACGTGGGGAGCACGCCGAGACGATCCCAGAGCAGCCGCCGGTCTCGCAAACCCAACTGTTCGAGAACAGCGGTGCGTCGGGGCGCGTAGGGTCGGCGGAATGCGCATCGCCGACTGCACGACGTTCGTCATCGCGAACCCTCCTCCGCACTTCGGCGGGCGCTACTTCATCGTCGTCAAGCTCACCACCGACACCGGTGTCGTCGGCTACGGCGAGATCTACGTGGCCACGTTCGGTCCACACGTGGTGGCAGCGATGGTGGCCGACCTCGCCGATCGGCTGGTGATCGACGCCGACCCCAATCGCATCGAACTGCTGTGGCGGCGGATGTACTCCTCCGGCTACTCGCTGCGCCCCGATCCGACGCTGGTGGGGATCATGAGCGGGATCGAGATGGCGTGCTGGGACATCGTCGGCAAGGACGCCGGCAAGCCGATCGCCGATCTGCTGGGCGGGCGGGTCCACGATCGGGTGCGGACCTACACCTACCTGTATCCCGCCGATGGACGACCCGACGTGTACACCGATCCGGCACACGCCGCCGAGCAGGCAATCTTCGAGGTCGAGCGCGGGTTCACCGCCGTGAAGTTCGACCCGGCTGGTCCGTACACCGCGTTCGACGGGCACCAGCCGAGTCTCGACGACATCGAGCGCTCGGTCGCGATCACCGCCGCGATCCGTGAAGCGGTCGGCCGACGAGCCGACCTGCTCGTCGGGACGCACGGCCAGTTCACGGCGGCCGGGGCGATCCGACTGGCGCAGCACCTGGAGCCGTTCGACCCACTGTGGTTCGAGGAGCCGACGCAGCCCGACCAGCCCGAGGAGATGGCCAGGGTGACGCGCCAGACGTCGATCCCAATCGCGACCGGTGAGCGACTGACGACGATCACCGAGTTTGCAGCGCTGGCCCGCCATCAGGCGGCTGCGATCTGGCAACCGAATCTCGGGCGCTGTGGCGGCATCCTCGCCGGGAAGAAGATCGCTGCGATTGCCGAGGCCTCGGGCTGCCAGATTGCGCCGCATCTGTACTCGGGCCCGATCCTCGGTGCCGCCAACATCCAGCTGGCCGCCACGCTGGCGAACCTGCTGATCGTCGAGGGCATCCAGGACTGGTCGGGCTTCCACGCCGATCTGTTGACGCATCCAGTGCAGTGGGAGGACGGGTACGTGACCGTGTCGAGGGAACCCGGCCTCGGCGTCGAGTTGAACGAAGAGGTCGCGCTCGCTCACCCCTATCCCACCGACGGCGAGTTGCATCTGAGCATGACCGACACCCCCGCCCGCTAGGAAGTCGCTGGGACAACACGAGTCAGACCCGTGTTGTCCTACCGGAAGTCGCGGGACTGGACCTTTGCGGGGAGTGGCAGGGGGGAGAGGTGGTCGGCGACGATGTTGACCACGCCTTCGCTGCGCTCGAGGCGGCCACGGATCAGCATCGCCGGGGCTTCCCTGGCCACCTTGCGGAACCTCGCCCAGCAGCCCTTGGAGATCACGACGTTGATCAGCCCGGTCTCGTCCTCGAGGTTGAGGAACGTGACGCCCTGAGCGGTCATCGGGCGCTGGCGGTGAGTGACCACACCGGCGACCTGCACGATCGAGCCGGGCTCGGGATCCCACAGCTGCGCCGACGTCAGCACACCCAACCGGCTCAGTTCGTCACGTATGAAGATCGTCGGATGGCCATCGGGTGACACGCCGGTCGCCCACAGGTCGGCGACCGCTTCCTCCACCGGCGTCATCCCCGGCAACCTCGGCGCCGCATCGCCGGTGACCACGCCCGGCAACCGACCGGGACGCGACTGCGCGGTCGCCCCGACGGTCCACAGCGCCATGCGCCGATCGAGCCCCAAGCACTCGCCGAACAACCCGCCGGTCGCCATTGCCTCCAACTGCACCAGCGTGAGCGACGGCACCCGGCGCACCAGGTCTTCGGTGTCGACGAACAACCCGCCGGCTGTGCGAACCGATTCGATCTCGTCGGCCAACTCCGAACCGATGCCACGCACCGACCCGATCCCCAACCGCACGGCAACGCCGTTCTCGGAGTCGGGACACGGCTCCAACGTCGCCGCAGCCAGCGACGCGTTGAGATCAGGAGTGCGCACCACCACCCCGTGGCGGCGGGCGTCGCGCACCAGCGTGTGCGGCGACCAGAATCCCATCGGCTGGGCGTTGAGCAGCGCCGCACAGAACGCTGCCGGTTCGTGGTACTTGATCCACGACGACGCGTACACGAGATAGGCGAAGCTCACCGAGTGCGATTCGGGGAAGCCGTAGTTGGCGAACGCCTTCATCTTCATGAACAGCTCATCCGCGATGTCACCGGTGATGCCTCGCTCGGCCATGCCCGCGTAGAGCCGTTCCTTCAACCGCTCCATCCGTCGCGCCGATCGCTTCGATCCCATCGCCTGGCGCAACTCGTCGGACTCGGCCGGGCTGAACCCGGCGACATCGATCGCCATCTGCATCAACTGCTCCTGGAACAGCGGGATCCCGAGCGTCTTGCCGAGCGAGTTCTCCAGCAGCGGGTGCAGGTACGTGATCGGCTCGAGCCCGTTGCGGCGTCGGATGTACGGGTGCACCGACCCGCCCTGGATCGGCCCGGGCCGGATCAGCGCCACCTCGACCACCAGGTCGTAGAACCGGCGCGGCTTGAGCCGCGGCAACGTGGCCATCTGCGCTCGCGATTCAATCTGGAACACCCCGACGGTGTCGGCCCGACACAGCATCCCGTACACGTCGTCGTCCTGCGGGATGGTGGCGAGGTCGATCTCGTACCCGCGGTGTTCACGAACCAGGTCGACGGCGTAGTGCAGCGCCGACAGCATCCCGAGCCCGAGCAGATCGAACTTGACCAGGCCGGTGCGGGCGCAGTCGTCCTTGTCCCACTGCAGCACTGATCGCTTGTCCATACGCGCCCACTCGACCGGGCACACCTCGATCACCGGGCGGTCGCAGATCACCATGCCGCCGGAGTGGATACCGAGGTGACGGGGCGCATCCTCCACCTCGAGCGCCAACTCCAACACCGGCTCGGGGATCGTGCAGTCGGGCTGTGACGCGGTTGTCGCCACGCCACCCCAGCCGTCGACCTGCTTCGACCAGGCGTCCTGCTGGCCCGGCTCGAATCCGAGCGCCTTGGCCATGTCTCGCACCGCCGAGCGTGCCCGATAGGTGATCACGTTCGCGACCTGAGCGGTGTGGTGGCGCCCATAGCGCTCGTACACGTACTGGATCACTTCTTCCCGACGGTCGCTCTCGATGTCGACATCGATGTCCGGCGGACCGTCGCGCTCGGGCGACAGGAACCGCTCGAACAGCAACCCGAGCGACACCGCGTCGGCGGCGGTGATCCCGATCGCATAACAGACCGCCGAATTGGCAGCACTCCCGCGGCCCTGACAGAAGATGTTGGCCCGCCGACAGAACTCGACGATGTCCCACACGATCAGGAAGTATCCGGCGAAGTCGAGTTGCTCGATCAGCGCCAGTTCGTGGTCGATGGTCTTCCACGCTCTTGCCCGCAGCGACAGGTCCTCGCTGTGGATCGGGCGCTCCCCGTAGCGGCGACGAGCGCCCTCCCCGGTCACCTGACGGAGGAACTGCATCTCGGTGAGACCGGTGGGGCACGGGAACGGCGGGAGCTTCGGGGCTACCAGCGACAGGTCGAACGCTGCGGCCCGGCCGATCTCGGCGGCCCGTTCGACCACACCCGGATACCGCCGGAACCGACGCTCCTGCTCAGCGCCGGAACGCAGGTGGGCTCCCGCCGCAGCAGGCAGCCACGGATCGATCTGGTCGAGGCTGCGCCGCGCCCTCACCGCCGCAAGCGCGGTGGCCAACCGCCGCTGGGCCGGTGTGGCGTAGTGGACGTTGTTGGTGGCTACGCACTCGACGCGCTCACGATGGGCGAGTTCCGCGAGCGCATCGTTGCGTGCCGAGTCGAGCGGATCCCCGTGGTCCCACAACTCGACCAGCACCCGGTCGCGCCCGAACGCGTCGACCAGCCGGAGCAGCTCGCGGCGCGCAGCGGCCGGCCCGTCGTTCACCAGCGCGGAGGGAACCGCTCCCTTGCGGCATCCGGTGAGCGCCCAGACATGGCCGGCAGTGATGTCGGCGATGTCACCGAACGCGAACTGTGGCGCCCCCTTCTCTCCGGCGAGGTGCCCGGTGCTCAGCGCCCGCGACAGCCGGCCATAGCCGCTGGGTCCATCGGCGAGGACGACGAGATGGGTGCCCGACGGGTCGGGGGCGTGCGAGTCGGGGACCATCCCCGTGGCGACCTGGGTGAGTGTGTCGGCCTCGGATCGCGCCACGCGACCGTCGTTCACCAGCCCGTTGTTCGACATCATGGTGATCTCGGTGCCGAACACGGTGGGCAGCCCCACCGCCTTGGCCGCTTCGGCGAAACGGACCACCCCGTAGAAGCCGTCGTGGTCGGTGATCGCCAACGCCTCCAACCCGAGCCGGGCCGCTTCGGTCGCCAGTTCTTCGGGATGCGACGCCCCGTCGAGGAACGAGAAGTTCGAGTGGCAGTGCAACTCGGCGTACGGCACGGTCGGTGTCCGTGACGGTTGCGTCAGATCGGCGGGCGCCTCGAACGGCTGGCGCTTGCGGCTCCAGGCGGGGCCGTCTCCGCCGGAGTTCCACGAGGGGCTCCCCGGCGCGCGCCCGTCGCGACCTGTCGTCCCCGACAGGGTCTGCTCCAGTTCGCTCCATGTCCAGGACGGGTTGTTGAACCCCACTGCGCCAGTATCGAACACATGTTCGCATTCCGCAACTCGAATGGGACACCACGGGTCTGACCCGTGTTGTCCCATTCATTTGGCGAGAGCGAGCAGGATGCCGCGCAGGCCGGGGTCGGCGCGGTCGATGGCAGCATCCCAGCCGAACCAGTCGATCACTTGACTCTCCCCTTCGAGCGGATCCGGATCGGCATCACCGCCGTCGATCAGGTAGCGCAGGTCGAGATGCGTGTGCCCACGCCCGCCCTCGTGGACATCGACGTGAATCAGCTCCGGCACTCCTGCGGTGTCGATCGGGCCGGCAAAACGCACATCGAGACCCGTCTCCTCCCGGCTCTCGCGCAGCGCTGCGTCCCACGGTGTCTCGCCCGGATCGATGTGCCCACCGGGCTGCAGCCAGATGCCCAGCCGCTTGTGTTCGAGCAGTACGACACCTCGCGGACCGATCACGATGCCCGAACCGGTGACGTGAATCGGGTCGGATTCCTGGTCGAACGGAGCCGCCAACGCGTCGAAGGCCACCAGGAACCGCTCGATCGAGAGCACCTCGCGTTCGTCGACCGGACGGCGAGCTGCCACATCGGCCCGAATCCGCTGATGGAGCTGACCCTCACGCATCATCCAGATGTAGCAGGTCCGATGCAAATCACATCGATGTGATTTCTTTTCGATTTCCTCTTGAGTTCGTCAGGTTCGTGCCGATACCTCATCAGGCACCCACTCACACCCACCCCGTGCGGACTGGCGGAATTCAATGGACAACGACATCAACATCGCACCTCGCATCCTGATCGCCATCGACGATCCGGACCTGCGCCGGATCAGCGTCGCCGAGCTCCGCTCGGCCGGCTTCAGCGTCAGCGCTCCCACCAGCAGCGATGCAGCGATCATGCTCGCCGAGTCGTTCTCCCCCGACGTGTTGGTCGTCTGTTCCCGTCTCCGGGCCCCCGACGGTCGCCCCCTCTACGAACGCCTGCGTGATTCGAGCGAGCAGTATCTGCTGTGCATCACCGACGAAGGGGCTCACCGCACCCGCGCATCGATGCTGCACTCCGGCGCTGATGACGCCATCTCGATGCCCGTGTCGCCCGAGGAACTCTCGGCTCGTTGCCACGCACTCCTGCGTCGTCCCCGTCAGATGCAGGGTCGCCCCGAGAGCACGATCACGTCGGTACTCAACCTCGGACCGCTCCTCATCGACCTCGGTCGTCGCGAAGTCCGTGTGGACGACGGGGAAGTCGCCACCACCCGCATCGAGTTCTCGTTGCTCGAACAGCTCTGCCGACGTCCGACCGAGGTGTGCACCCGCGAGGATCTCCTCGACGCGGTGTGGGGCCCGACCTGGGTGGGCGACAACCACGTCGTCGACGTACATCTGTCGAACCTGCGACGCAAGCTCGACAAGGCAGCTCCGGAGATCAAGGTGATCCACACGGTTCGTGGCGTCGGGTTCCGCCTCGCCAACGACGTGACCGATCAGCTCGAGATGTCCCACCCCTTCGGCCTCGCCGCCGTCGGCTGAACTGCCGAAACCGCTGACTGTTCACTCAGTCGTAGCGAGCGCTGATCCACCATCGCCGGTGTTCGGCGACGACCAGGAATGCGTCGTGGTCATCGGTGACCACTTGGAACCTGGCCAGCCGACGCTGCTGCCCCGGCTCCCACCACCGCTCCTCGATCGGCCACGGACCCGCCCAAGCGATGATCGGCCGCGGCCGCCCGCGGCGCCAGCCGGTTTCGTCGTCACCACTCAACAGCACCAGGGTCGAGGGGCGACCCGACATCATGCCGCGAGCGCTCACACGCACGGCTTGGTCGTGTTCGTCGAGCACCTCGGCGGGATGCGGATCGGAGAACACCGACGCCGGCGACGGTGACGGCAACGTTCCCGGCCATGGGCCGGTGGGCCCGCTCCCGGTGCCGGCCGCGGACACCGCCCGCACCCGCCGATCGAGATCGACGGTGGCCGCCGACACCCACCGGTATCGATCGGCGGGAAGTCGACCGCCATGCCACACCGGTACGGTCACCGCGTCGTCGGATGTCAGCGTGGTCAGGCGCGCGATCGCCCGGGCCGCCCGCCGATCGGCTTCCGACTGGCCACCCCACAACCCGAGCTGTGTGCCGTCGTCGGCGCGCAGCTCGTCGGGCACCAGCCGAACCAGCACGACACCGCCGGTGAGTTCCTGATCGCTGCCCTTGGGCAGGTTGATCCAGGCATCCAGTTGCCAGCGCACCCGTTCGACCATCGCCGACGCCGAGAGGCCCGCCGATCGATACCACGACCGTTCCGATCGTTCGCCGTGCTCGGACTCGAGCACGACGACGAGCCGGGTGCACACCCTGCCATCGGCGGCGAGCGTGCCGGCCAGTTCGTCAGCCAGCTGCTTGGCGATGAACACCACGGCACTCGACTGCGCTGCCGGCTCGTCGAGGACGAGGTCGAGACGTCGCTCGGGCGCCGGGTCGGTGGTGCTCGTCGGACGGACATCGCCACCCGAGGCGAGCCGGTGAGCGTGCACCCCTGGGTGTCCGAACCGTCCGAGCACGTCGGCGACCGGGAGTGCGGCGAGTTCGCCGAGCCGCCGCAGACCGAGCCGACCGAACAACTCCACCAACTCGGCGTTGCACTCGCCGAGCGTCTGCAACCATCCGATCGGGAGATCAGCACAGAACGACGGCGATGCACCCGACTCGACGATCACCGGTGCGCCACGACGCACCGCCAAGCGCGCCGCCACACTCGACGCGAATCGCCCGTCGGCCACCCCGATGCCGGCGTCAGGTGCTGCCCCAGCCGACATCAGCTCGGTCAATCGCTCCGCGAGAGCACGGTCCCCGCCGAAGTATCGCGAGGGGCCGCGCGCCAACAGGCCGATCCAACCCGGCTCGATCACGTCGAGGCGGGGGGAGAGTTCGACGACGGCACGAACGATCGGTTCGAATTCACGGGCGTCGCGGTCGACGTCGCGGTCGACCAACGTCAGCTGCGGACAGCGGCGCAGTGCCTGACGACGCCGCTGCCCGATCACCACGCCCTCGGCGGCGGCGGCGGCCGTCCGGGCGACCACCCGGTTCGCCCCCATCACCGCTGCTGGCACCTCAGCGGTGAAACCGGCGGCGACCGCCGGCCAGTCGGGGATCCAGATCGACACGATGCGCGGCGGTGATGACGGCCCGACCATGGTGATCACCCCGGTAACGCGAGCCGACAGCGGCGACGGCCGTGCAGTCGGCGACCGGACGCCTCGACCAGAAGATGTCGGTACTGCAGATGGCCGTGGCCATCGCCGAGTCCCAGCCATGGTGCTGCGTCGGTGTCGAGCACACCATCGCACGACAAGGCTCCCGGGTCGCCGAGCACCAGCATGACGACATCACGCTGACGCACACGGGTGGCCACCTTGCGCATCGCCGACGCCGTGACATCGACAGGTACCCGGGTGATCACGAGGTCGAAGCCGTCAGCAGCTGCCGCGATGACGTCGGGCCAGCGATCTGCGCGCTCAGCCCGCACGGCGATCATCCGCTCGAGCGCCACGCCGAACTCACTGGCTGCATCGAGACCGAGCGTGGGCACGTCGATCGTCGCCAACCACGAGCCCGCCGCCACTGCCGGAGCCACCAGCGCCAGTGCCACCGATGTCGCCGCCGGGCCGGCGCAGGCAAGCGTGCGCCCTCTGACCAGTCCCCGCTCAGGGAAGAGGTCAGCGAACACCTCGGACACCGGCAGGATCCGTTCACGCGCCAACGCGAGCGGCGCCACGCGCTCGGCCAGCGCTGCGAGTTCGCCTGACAGTTCACCGGGCAGTTCGACAGCAAGTTCCACCGGGGTCATGCTATCGAACACACGTTCGCACTTCCACTGGAATCGGTTCGACCGCAGGAAGCGACGTCAGCGGGTGGAGGCGTGAGCGGCGAGCAGCTCGTGCATCTGTTCACCGCCTGCGGCGCGGGCATGAGCGCCGAGCGACGCCGCATGATCGTCGTCGAGCACTGCGTGACCCCCGACCACCACCAGCACGTCGGGATCGGTGTCACGCGCCACCGCACACGCCGCTGCCAATGCCGGCAGGTTGTCCGACGACATCGCCGACAGCCCGACCGCCAACAGATCGTTGGTCTCGCGGATCACGTGCGCGATCGACTCGGTCGGCACGTCGACGCCGAAGTCCGATACTTCCCATCCTCGAAGCCGCAGGAGGTCACCGAGCATCGCCACCGGCAACGCATGGAACTCACCCGCAGGCGCTCCGAGCACCACCACTCCCCGTGCCCGGCCACGCCGGGTGAAACGAGGACCGATCCGACCGACGATCCGCATGGCGATCCCGGTCGCCCGATGCTCGACCGAGATGTCGAGTTCGCCGACCGCCCACCGCTCGCCGATGCTCACCATCGCCGGCGTCAACACGTCGAGGTAGATCTCGTCGAGCTCGGCACCCGCCGCCATCGCCGCCTCGATCACACTCCAACAACCGGGCGCATCACCGGCGACGAGGCGCGATTCGAGCCGCGCCGCCCACGGCGCCTTGCGATTGCGCGCACCGCCCTTGCCCGACGGACCTGTTGCTGCCGACGCCGCTGCCGCCTGCTCGCGGAAACGATCGAGCGCAGAGCGGTGCACTTGCCAGACGCCGCCGACCTTCGCTGCATCCATGACCCCGAGACGCACGTAGCGGTACGCGGTCATGTAGTGCACGCCGAGTTCGTCGGCGGCTTCTTGCAGCGTGAGCACGTTGTCGGTCATACGGGATCCCCAAGCCATCAGTGGCAGCTCGACGCTAGATGCAGTTCATCGGGCCGCGCCCAACCCTGCTCACCATGCGAGCGGTGATGCTCGCGGCGAAGACGTCAGCCCTGTTTGGCGTTCCAGCGCTCGCGGGCCTGGCGGCCACGATCGAGCAGATGCCCGGGCACACGTTTGGCTGCCGCCGACAGCTCGGCGCCACCACCAGCGTCTCCGCCACCACCACCATCACCCGGTGCGGCCGCAGCCTCGTCGGGTTCGAGTTCTTCGAACGTCGGTGGTTCGACGCCCGGCTTCCAGAACTGGTACAGCTCGCGGATGATGTCGGCGAGCCCGCTGGAATCGTGGCCCTTGTCGATGTCGACGGTGATGATGTTGCCGTACACATGCACGGCTTCGACCTGCTCGGTGGCGAACATCCGACGAGCCAACTCGTCCGACGGTGTGTTTCCCCAGGCGTCGGCAACCGACGCGAAATGCTCGTGGCCCATGCCCGAGAGACTGCGATTGATCTCGAATCGAACGACCCCACGTGTCGAACTCGGCTTCTCGGTGACGGCGACCAACTGACCCATGGATTGCGAACGCTAGCGCCCCGACACCGTCGACGACCCCATCGATGACCCGATCTCCGCGTCCGCTCGGCAAGGCGATCAGCGCAACGCATCCGCGAGGACTGCCGGGAACTCATCGGGTGTCGACGACAGCACCGTGGCCCCGAACGCTGCGAGGGCCGACGCATGGTCGTGATCGTGCGCCGGGGTGCCCTCGTCGCTGAGAGCGAGCAACACCACGACCTTCACGCCCGACTCGACGAGTTCACGGACGCGGCCCCGCATCACCGCAGCATTGCCACCCTCGTAGAGATCGCTCACCAGAAACAACACCGTCTCACGAGGTCGCTCGATCAGGCGTTGACAATACGTGAGGGCGTTGGCAATGTCGGTGCCGCCACCGAGCTGCACGCCGAACAGCACTTCGACCGGGTCGTGCAGGTACGCAGTGAGATCGGTGATCGCCGTGTCGAACGCCACGAACGACGTACGCAACGCCGGCAGCTGGGCGAGAACGCCACCGAACAGCGAGGCGTACACGACGCTGTCGGCCATCGAACCCGACTGGTCGACGGCGATGATCACGTCGCGAGCGAGGCTGCGTTGGCGCCGCCCATGACCAACGAGTCGCTCGGGCACGACCGTGCGGTGCTCGGGAATCCAGTGGCGAAGATTGGCCGTGATGGTGGTGGGCCAGTCGATGTCGCCTGGCCGGGGCCGTCGGGTGCGCGCCGATCGTGACAGCGCACCACGGACCGCCTGGCGCGTGTGATCGGACAGACGCCGTTCGAGGTCGGCGAGCACCTTGGCGATCACCTGTCGGGCCGTCGCTCGGGTCTTGTCGGGCAGATGTCGGTTGAGTTCGACGAGCAGTGTGACCAGATGGATGTCGGGCTCGACGCTCTGCAGCAACTCGGGTTCGAGCAGCAGTTGGCGCAGGTCGAGGCGTTCGACCGCGTCGCGCTGGAGGATCTGCACCACCGGCGTCGGGAAGTACCGGCGGATGTCACCGAGCCATCGCACCACCGACGGCTTCGACCGGCTCAACCCCCCGGCGCGACCCGAGCGGCGAGCGCCCTGCTCACCACGGTCGTACAGCGCTCCGAGCGCCGCGTCGATGCGTCGATCGTCACCGCGAAGCCCTGCATCGGACCCGGGTCGGCTCGATGGTGCCGCATCCTGGCCCCGCGAACCGTCGCGGGGCGAGGCGCCGCCATCTGGGTCGGTGGCGCCTGGCTCCTGGGCGTCGCGAGCGGCCCGGCTGTCGGCCTCGGTCCACACGTCGTCGACCGCTGCACCCAGCAGCAGACGCCATCGGCGGCGGCGCTCGGTGTCCGACACCGTCGGCGTGGCCGGCTGTGCACTCACGGGACTCCCACCCCGAGCATGTGACGCACCGTCGTCAGAGCCGCTGCGGCTCGCTCCGGGTCGACGCCCGCCCCGAAACCGTTCGTGCGTTCGGCGCCGACACCCATCAGCAACCGCATGAGCTGTCGACGTTCGGCCGCTTCGAACGCACCGAACGTGCGCCGCAACAGTGCAATGACGGCGTCGAAGGCATCGGGTCGCAGCGACGCCACCCAGCCATCGAGCACCGCGAGCAGATCAGCATCGTGGATCAGCACCGATCCCGATCCGGCCAGGAAACCTTCGACGAACGCGGCCCCGGTCGCCGGGGGTGTGCCGGCCGACAGCGCCTGCGACAGGCGACGCTGCACGGCTTCGATCGACCAGACCTCGGCGTCGTGAAGGAGCCGAGTTGCGCGACCCTGGACCAGTCCGTGACCGGCCCCGGTCGCCAGTTCGACCAGCACGATGGGGAGGCCGTGGCGACGGGCCGGATGGTCGAGCACCGCCAGCGCTCCCTGCAGTCCGGCGAGGCGTTCCACCATCACTGCGGCACCGTCGTCGTCGAGCGAACGGGCCGATGCCACGACACCGGCGAGGATCCGCACGACGATGCCGTCGACGACCTCGCGCAGCGCGCCAGCGTCGGTCGAACGGACGTCGCCGTAGCGCAATGCCTCGGCCACCGAGGGCAGTGCGTCGAGCAGGCGCCCCACGTCCGGATCGGTCGCCGCTCGACTCGCAAGGCGTCGCACGGTCGGCTCGACTGCCTGCGCAAGGTCGGCGAAGAGGGCCGCGGTGATGATGCCGACCAGTTCGACCATCCCCGACGATGCTGCGGCACGTTCGAGCAGCCGGGCGGTCGCGGCCGACTCGAGTGTGGTGCCGTAGCCGGCGCGCTCGATCAGGCGGACCGAGAGTTCGGGGTCCCATCGCAGCTCCCAGGTCTCTCGGAACGTGCCCGACGAACCCCGCCCGTCGACCACCGATCCCCACGGCACGCCGAGCGCCACGAGCCGGTGGAGCAGATGCGACTTGCGCAGACCGGTCGGCGTGCGCAGATCGACCTCGACGACGGTGCGCTCGGCACGAGGAGACAGCCGCGCCGACTTCTGCGCCTTGGTGACATCGCGGGCGAGCGGCACCTGCGGCGCCGATTCGGGAACGGTGCCGAGTTCGTCACCGACCACCAGTTCACGTCGTACGAGATCGAGCCCGCCCATCACCGCGTCGGCGGCGTCGAGCACTTCGGCCAGGCCGACGCGAGGCCGCCCTCGCATCGCCGCCAACGACTCGGCGAGTCGTGTTCCGGCGATCAGGTGGTCGGGCGAGGCGGCACCACCACGTTCGCGCACCAAGCGGGCGGCGTCGACGAAGAAGCGGGCGACGCCTTCGCTGCCAGGGTGATCGAACACGTGGCGATACCAGCCGGGGCTCTCGACGCCCGCTGCGTAGCCGGACCCCGCAGCAAGACGCCGATGCGTCCACGGCACCCACGCCACTGCGGTCTTCACCTTGGGCAGGCCGCGCAGCGTGGCAGCGTCGGTGGAGGCGTTCGGTACCCCCGGTGCGTCGAGGTCGAGCGCCGGCACGTGCCACGCACCACACACCACGACGATCTCACGATGTCCGGCGTGCACGGCGGCGCGGATCGCCCGGCGCATGTGAGCTTCACGTTGCAGTTCGCGTGTGGAGGGCACGAACCCGTCGCGTGCGGCGACCATCGCCTCGGCTACGGCATCGAAGGCCGGGGTGCCGTCGCCGCGATGCTCGATCACATCTTCCCACCACCGTTCCGGATCGGGGTCGCCTGCGGCGGCCGCGAGTTCACGCAACGGGTCGGGTGGTGCGTCCTCGGCGAGGAGCGAAACGTCATCGTTGCCGACCGTGGCGAGCGTGACCGCCAACGGCAGGTCGATGGCGTGCACCTCGACGGCGTGTTCGTTGGCCCAGCGGATCGCCTGCCATTCGGGGCTGAACGTGGCGAACGGGGCAAAGGCCGCCCGTCCCGGTTCCGCCGGAACGTAGGTGAGCAGGGCGACAGGCGCCACGAGCCCGGGTTCGCCCACCCATCGCAGCGCAGCATCGACGTCGGCGGGAGCTTCGACGAGCACGATGTCGGGTCGAAGGCCGTCGAGTTCCCGCAGTACCGAGCGCGCCGATCCCGGGCCATGGTGGCGGATGCCGAGCAGTCGGATGCTCACGTGTCGAGCGCGCGGCAGGCGTCGTAGAACTCGTCCCAGCCCGGGCGGTCACGGATCACGGCTTCCAGGTACTCGCGCCAGGCAACGGCGTCGTGGACCGGATCGCTGACCACGGCGCCGATGATGCCGGCAGCGACGTCGGTCGAGCGCAGTTCGCCGTCGCCGAAGTGCGCTGCAAGCGCGAGCCCGTTGGTGACCACGGAGATCGCCTCGGCGGTCGACAGTGTCCCGGTCGGGATCTTGAGACTGTTGCGTTCGTCCTCGGTGAGCCCCGAGCGCAGTTCACGGAACACGGTGACGACTCGGCGGATCTCGTCGGCCGCCGCAGGCACCGCTGGCAGGGCGAGCGCGACGCCGAGCTCGCCGACGCGTCGGCTGACGATGGCGATCTCCTCGTCGATCGTGGCCGGCAGCGGCAGGACGACCGTGTTGAATCGGCGACGCAGCGCGCTCGAGAGTTCGTTGACGCCGCGGTCTCGGTTGTTGGCGGTGGCGATCACGTTGAAGCCACGGATCGCGGCGATCTCGGTGTCGAGTTCGGGTACCGGCAGCACCTTCTCGGACAGCACGGTCACCAGGGCGTCCTGCACTTCGGGCGGCATGCGGGTGAGTTCCTCGACTCGAACGATCGCGCCACGTTGCATGCCCCGATAGATCGGGCCGGGAACGAGCGCTGCGGTGCTGGGGCCTTCGGCGAGCAGGCGGGCGTAGTTCCAGCCGTATCGCAACGTCTCCTCGGTGGTGCCGGCGGTGCCTTGCACCAACAGCGTCGAGTCGCCGCTGATCGCAGCGGCGAGATGTTCGCTCACCCACGTCTTCGCCGTGCCGGGCACGCCGAGGAGCAGCAGGGCTCGGTCCGTGGCGAGCGTCGCGACGGCGATCTCGACGAGGCGCTGCTGGCCCACGTACTTCGGCGAGATCAACGTGCCGTCGGACAACTCCCCGCCGAGGAGGTAACGCACCACGGCCCACGGTGACAACCGCCAGCCCGGTGGACGTTCGCGGTCGTCGAGCGCTGCAAGCGCCCTCAGTTCGTGCGCGTACTGATCTTCGGCATGCGGACGCAGCACGTCACCGGATGGGACCGTTGCACTCATCGACGGTGACGCTACCGACCGGCCACCCCACCAGGGCCAGCACCCCCGTCAGCGATGAGCCAACCGCCCGAATCCCGGCTTTTCGCTCATCACCCCGGCACTCCAGCAGTCAGCGATGAGCCAACCGCCCCGATACCGTCCTCTCGCTCATCGCTTCGGAACTATCGGGCGACGCTCAGTTCGTCGAGCATGCGTTGGCGGGTGCGGGCGAGGTCGGCGAGCACCGAGGCCAGTGCGAATCCGATCGAAGCGCCGTCGACCGATTCGAGCGCGGTCGCCACCGGGCCGAGGGAGTCGGAGCGCATGCGGGCGACGAGGTTGACGAGCACAGCGCGGTGCGCATGTGCGAGCGTTCCCGAGTCGAGAGCAACAGACAGTTGTCGGGCGACCTGATCTCCGTCGGCGAACAGCAACAGTTCCAGTTCGGGCGGGATCGGGAGTGATGGCAGCTCGGCGATGTCGTCGGCTGACGGATCCGGCCTCGTGTTCGCTGCGCCCCGCGGGGCCAACTCTGGGAGATGGCCGACGAGCCACCCCGCGAGCGGCCCGCAGGCCAACTCGGCGCGGGCGCGACGGATCGGATCGGCGCGATGACGCACGAGTATCTCGGGCACGAGATCGGGCGGAACCCGCCAGCCATTGGTCAGCAGTGTCAACATCCACTCGTCCTCGAGCACCGGCCACGACGAGATCACGTGGTGCCAAGAATCGGCCGCGACGGGAGCACAGATCGGGCGGTCGTCGGTCTCGGGCCCGGCAATCGGAGGACGTGACGGCCCGGGCAACACGCCGGCGCGCCGCACCACCACCGTCGCCGCCACTTGGGCGAGCATCCGTTCCGACGGCGTCGCTCGGACCGTGTCGTCGACAACATCGGCGATGACACCAATCGGCTCCGGCGGGTTGCGGCGGTCCGTGCCGAGCATGGCGACGGCGACCAGCGCATCCCACGATGCCCGAAGGTCGATCGTTGCTTCCGTGCGGGTCTCGGCGTTGTCGGATGTGAGATCGGTCATGCGGCGCTCACGAACGATTCGTCGGCCCGGGGGCCGATGTCGAGCGAGCCGCCGTCGAGGTGGACGGTCAGTGGCACGACCCCGTGCGGCGTCCACTCGCACGTCACATCGATCGGCTCGCCGGCGGCGACCGCCAGCAGCGTCGCCAGGGATCGGCCAGCGGCGATCAGCGGAAGGGTGCCACCGGCGTCGGTGAGTACGAATCTCGATCCGTCGACGGCGATGGTGGCAGTGGCGGTGAACGGGACCCGGTCGAGCCACGGCTCGGCAGCGATCAGCATCCCGATCTCGTTACACGCAGAGACGATGTCGACCGCCGGCGGTCGCGCCGGTTCGATCAGGTCGCCATGGCGGGCGCCCAGGAGAGCACGAAGCGCCGGGCCGGGATAGCGGTGGAGGTCGGCGGCGATCGCCGTGCCCACGCTCAACGAGGTGTCGAGGCTTTGACGGTATGCAGCGAACGACAGCAGCAGTGCCCACCGCTGCGACGTGACACCACGCAGCCAATGGCGCCGTACCTCGATGCGATCCTCCCGCGTGTCGCTGCGGCCGGCGACCACCCACGTGTCGGTGTCGGGCACGCCGGCGAGGACATCGGCCTGGCGTACCTGCCAACCGACGCTGGTGGCCACCGCATCGGCGAGGGGGCCGGGCAGCGACCCGAGCCGCCGGCCGGCTTGGGCCAGCAGATGGAGCAATCCGAGTTCGGCCAGTACCTCGCTGTGCCAGTCGGGTGATGCGCCGACGAGCCCGGCCAGGCGACGAATCCGGTTCGCGAGGCTGCCCGCCTGCGCGTCGACAAGGCGAGCCGCCAGATCGTCCCATGTTGCGTACTTCGCCAAAGCTGGATCGGCGAGCCCGGTACGCATTCGGTCGTCGAGCCACCGGTCGAGTTCGGTGAGTCCCGCATGCATCCGCTCGACCCGCTCGTCGCGCGCCCGATCGCGATCCGGTTCGGGGAGAGGGAGTGGTACGGGTTCAGGCGCGCCATCCGTCACCTGGTCGGAGTCACTCGTCCCGCTGGTCGGAGTCGTGTCAGTCGGTAGCAGACCAGGCGTGGCATCGGGCACCTTTCGAGTGTCGGACACCTGCCGGCTTGCCAGCCACGCGACGACCTGGTCGGGGGCTGTCGTCTCGGCGACGTCACCGGCCGACCACAGCAGCAGCAGCGCGAGCACGTGCTTGCACGGGTGACGTCGACTCGGGCAGGTGCATCGCGATGCAACACCGACGTGGTCGACCATCGTGTCGTACGGCTCGGCGCCACTGCCCCGACAGGTTCCCCATACCGCTCGATCGTCTGCGCCGAGCCCTGCCCACCTCGTCACCGTGGTCAGCGGCCGCGCCGCGCTGAGCGCGGCCGGCGACGGCGCGATCGCTTCGACCTGCTGGGGCGACCACCGGGTCACGGGCAGCCGGTGGTCACGAGAACGACGTGCTCGAGGCCGTCGCCCCCGCCGTCGCACCCACCGACACAGCGACACTCACCGATTCGGCAGCCCCCTTCGCGTGATAGCTCGAGCGCGTGAGCGGACTCGCCTCGACATGACCGATGCCGTACGACTCGCCGAGACGCTTCCAACCGACGAACTCGCCGGGCTCGGCGAAGCGAGCGATCGGCAGATGGTGAGACGTCGGGCGCAGATACTGCCCGATCGTGACGATGTCGACGCCGAGATCAGCCAGGTCGGCGAGGAGACCATCGATCTCGGCCTCGGTCTCGCCGAGGCCGACCATGAAGCCGGTCTTCGTGGTGAGCCCTGCCGCTTTTGCCCGGGCGAGCACACCCAACGAGCGGGCGTAACCGGCCGACGGCCGAACGGCACGCTGCAGGCGGGCAACCGTTTCGACGTTGTGGTTCAGCACGTCGGGACGGACGGCGAACAGCAGGTCGAGTGCCGCATCGTCGCCTTTGGCGTCGGAGATCAGCGTCTCGATGCGGGCCGCAGGTCGACGGAGCCGGATCGCCTCGACGCAGGCGGCGACGTGCGCCATCCCACCGTCGGCGAGGTCGTCACGCGCCACCATGGTGAGCACGGCGTGGTCGAGCCTCATCCGGTCGATCGCCTCGGCGACCCGCGCCGGTTCGTCTCGCGCCGGCTCGAGCGGTTTGTTCGTGTCGACCAGGCAGAAGCCGCACGCTCTGGTGCAGCGTTCGCCGAGCACCATGAACGTCGCTGTTCCGTCGGCCCAGCACTCGGACAGGTTCGGACAACCAGCGTCTTCGCACACGGTGACGAGGTCGAGATCCCGCACCGTCTTCTTGAGCGACATCACGTCGGCGCCGAGGTCGACCTTCGGCCGCAACCACTCGGGCTTGCGGGTCGCGATCGACAGCCCGTCGGTGACACCGGCAGCCTCCAGTCGGGCGGAAGCCCGTTCGGACACCAGCTTCACCTGCTCGCCGGGGCCTTCTCCTCGGGAAAAGGCGGACAGGTCACGACCGTCGACCGCATGCTTCCATGCGACGTCCTGGCGTTCGATGGCACCGTCGGCCCACCGTTGCGCAGCGAGGCGGGCGATCACGTCGACGACCTCGTGCATCGAGGCATCGACGCCTTCCTCGGCCAACGACGTGACCGGTCTGTCACCGATGCCGCACGGCACGATGTGCTCGCGCAGGTACGCCATGTCGGTGGTGACGTTGAGCGCGAAGCCGTGCATCGTTCGCCCGTGCGCGAGCCGCACGCCGATGGCACAGATCTTGCGGGGCACCACGGTCGGGTCGGGATGGTCGACGTCGAGCCAGACCCCGGCGAAGCCGTCGAGGCGTCCGGCATTCGGGAGCCCCAACTCGGCCAATGCATCGATGACCAGGCCCTCGACGTTGCACACGTGCGCCGACGCCCCGAGCCGATCGACGTTCACGATCGGATAGCCGACGAGCTGACCGGGACCGTGATAGGTGATGTCGCCGCCGCGATTCACCCCGACCAGTTCAGCGCCGACCGCAGCGGGCTCGCAGCGCAGGTTGGTGGCCAGGTCGGCCCGCTTGCCGTGCGTGAACACGTGCGGATGCTCGAGCAGCAACAGGTGCTGGCCGTTGCCGTGGGCGAACAGCGCGGTCTGGACCGTCAGCGCCTCGCGGTAGGGCACACGGCCCAACCATCGGACGCGCAGCGGGTCGGTCACGACATGGCCGAGCGTCAGAGCTCGGTCGACCAGTCCTTGGTCTCGAGGATCTCCTTGACGCGTGCGAGGAACCGGGCGGCATACGCACCGTCGAACGCGCGATGGTCCCAGCTCATGGCCAGATTGCCGACCGGATGGATCGCAATCGCCTCGCCACCGTCGGGACCCGTCGTGACCACCGGCTTGCGCACGATCGCATCGGTCGAGATGATCCCGACCTGGGGCTGGTTGATGATCGGCATGGTGAGTACCGAGCCGGCCGAGCCGTTGTTGCTCAGCGTGAACGTGCCACCCGAGATCTCGTCAGGGCTGAGCTTGCGGGTGCGGGCGCGGTCGGCGAGGTCGGAGATCTCCGAGGCGATCGCCGCAAGGCGCTTGGTGTCGGCGTCACGGACGACCGGTGCGAGCAGCCCCTCGTAGTCGAGGTCGACGGCGATGCCGAGGTCGACGTAGTTGTGCACGATCAGGTCGTTTGCGCCGACGCTGGCGTTGAGGTGCGGGAACTCACGCAGTCCGTCGATGACCGCCCTGGCGATGAACGGCAGGTAGGTGAGACTGAAGCCGTGGGTCGACTTCCAGTCGCCCTTGATCTTCGAGCGCACCACGTCGACGTTCGCGAAGTCGACTTCGACCACGCTGAACGCATGCGGACTGGTGGCCTTGCTCATCACCATGTGATCGCCGGTGAGTCGACGGATCTTCGACAGCGCAATGGTGGTGTCGCGCTCGCCGGCAGTGGCAGGCGGCGGTGACGAGGCAGCGGCACGAGGAGCTGATGCCGGCGCCGGTGCCGCGGCCGGAGCAGGTGCAGCCGGTGCCGGTGCAGCCGGTGCCGGTGCGGGAGCAGCAGGAGCCGGGGCAGCAACTGCGGCCTCCGGGTCCTGAGGCTTGGCGCCGGAGGCGTCGATGTGATCGAGCACGTCATCACGAGTGATGCGGCCGCCGGGGCCGGTACCGGTGATCGTGTCGGGGTCGAGCCCGTGGTCGTTGACGAGGCGACGCACCACGGGTGACAGCAGACGGTTGTCGCCGGCTTGCGCCGTCGCCGGGGGGGTGGCGGCGGGGGCTTCGGCTGGGGCAGCGGGAGCCGCGGGAACAGGAGCCGCCGGGGCGGTGGGCGGCGCTGCGGGAGCAGCCGCTGCTGGTGGAGGCGGCGGAGCGGGCGCTGCCTCAGCCGCCTCTGGGGCAGGGGCGGCTGCGGCCTCCGGTTCTGGCGCCGCGACGGGAGCGGCAGCAGCAGGCGTCTCGGCCGGGGCGGCGGCGCCGTCGACGACGACCGCGATCACGGTGCCGACATCGACGGTGTCGCCTTCTTGCACCCGGATCTCGGTGAGCACACCGGACACCGGCGACGGCACCTCCGTGTCGACCTTGTCGGTCGACACCTCGAACAACGGCTCGTCGGCGGTGACGGTGTCACCGATGTTCTTGAACCATTGCGTGATCGTGCCTTCGGTGACCGTTTCACCGAGTTGCGGGAGCGTGACGTCTGCCATGGGGTGTCTCTTCTCGTGTCGAAGTCGTGTCGGTTCAGATGTGGTGGTCGTGCGGGTGTCTGTCTAGCCGTTGAAGTTGCGGCCCGTGAGCGACATCGCGGTTTCACCGAACAGTTCGGACAGGCTCGGGTGCGGTTGGAGGAACTCGGCGATCTCGTCGACGGAGGCTTCCCAGTTGACCGCCAGGTAACCACCGCTGAGCTGCTCGGTGACCCACGGTCCCACCATGTGCACGCCGAGCACCTGGCCGGCGGAGCCGTCGGGGCGCTTCTTGGCGATGATCTTCACGAGGCCGTCGGTCTCGCCCAGGATCATCGCCCGGCTGTTGAACTTGAACGGGTGTTTGGCGACCACGACGTCGTGGCCGGCAGCGCGCGCCTGCTCTTCGTCGGGGCCGGCCCAGGCCACCTCGGGGTGGCAGTAGATCGCCCACGGCACTCGGTCGTACATCACCGGCATCGGAGACTCGCCGAGTACCTGCTTGACCACCAGGATCGCCTCGGCATAGGCAACGTGGGCGAGCTGTGGGGTGGCGATCAGATCGCCGACCGCATATACGGCGGGTTCGCCGGTGCGGCAGTACTCGTCGACCTCGACGAAGCCTCGCTGGTCGACGACCACGCCGGTGCCGTCGAGTCCGAGTTGGTCGGCGAACGGTCGACGGCCGACCGACACCACGACTGCGTCGACCTCGACCGACTCGTCGTCGCCGAACGACACCGTGGTACCGCCGAAGGCGTTGGGTGTGTGACCGTTCACCATCACACCGGTGCGGATGACGATCTTCTTCTTCTTGAACGACTTCTCGACCACCTTGGCGAGGTCGGCATCGAGGCCCGGCAGGATCTTGGGGAGGCCTTCGAGGATGGTGACCTCGCTGCCGAGGTCGGCGAACGTCGATGCGAACTCGCAGCCGATCGCTCCACCGCCGATGACTGCCACCCGAGGCGGCACCGTGGTGAGGTCGAGCACCTCGTCGCTGGTCATGATCGGGCCACCACGCTCGAAGTTGGGGATCAGCCGCGGCACCGAGCCGGCGGCGAGCATCACGGCATCGCCGGTGATCGTCGCAACGGACCCATCGGCCATCGACACCGTCACCGTGCGATCCGCGCCGAGCGCGCCCACACCGTTGAAGACCTCGACCTTGCGGCCCTTGCACATCGCGGCGATGCCCTTGACGAGCGTGTCGACGATGCCCTGTTTGCGCGCTTGGGTACGGGCGAAATCGACCGTCGACGCACCACCCGACTCGATACCGAACTCGCTCGAATGATCGACGTGACGCTTCACGGCGGCGGTTTCGAGGAAGGCCTTTGCCGGAATGCAGCCTCGGTTCAGGCAGGTACCGCCGAGGGCGTCCTTCTCGACCAGGGCGACGTTCAGACCCGCCGATGCTCCGTACAGGGCGGCGGAATATCCACCAGGACCGCCACCGATCACCACGAGGTCGAAATGGTCACTCATCGTCGATCACCGTAGCGTTCGATCGCCGCGTCGTCATCCGACGGGTGACCCAATCATGGTGTTTCCAGCACCCAGTTGCGTTGGTCGTCGCCACGACGGAGCACGAGCACCCGGTTCGACCCCTCGGATGCGGTTACGTCGAACTCGATCCGACACCGTTGGTCGGCAACGGTGATCTCGGTGCATCGGCCGTCCGAATCGGCCGTCACCGGCTCGAGGCGCTTGTCGCCGGTGGCGAGCGAGAAACTGTCGATGTCGTCGCCGACGCCACCCACCTCCACGTCCACGGCGAACAGGGTGCTCGATTCCCGAGCCCCGAAGACCGTGACGTCGACATCGCCCACTCGAACTGCGTCGCCCACCTCAGCGGGCTCGACCGCAGCAGACCCGCCCGAGAGTTGCAGCAGCAGCACGCCACCCGCCAGCAGGATCATCAATCCGACGCCGACCGACAACAGCAGCAGTGTCCGCGTCTTCATCGGTGTTCGATGCTACGGACAAATCCTGACGGTTCTGGAAACAACGGCGGCGCGGCGGCACGAGGTCGGTAGTGCGCAACTACGGTCTTTTTCATGAGAACGAAACCGCGCAAGGCCGCCGTCGGCGCCGTCGCCACTGCGGCGTTGCTGTTGGCTGCGACCGCCTGCAGTTCGGAGTCGAACGACCCCGTGGCCGAGCCGTCGGCCGACACCACCGTGGAGACCACGGTCGGCGGAGCCGAGGCGGCACCAGTCACCGACGCACCCGACGAGACTGCGGCGCCGACCGGTGACATCGACGACACCGCACCGGCCGCAGGCGATTCGACCCCCGCTGACCCCGACGTCGTCGTCCCCGAGGCGCTGCAGTTCACCGCTCCACTCGTGGGCGGCGGCACCTTCGACGGCGCGGCCCTTGCCGACAAGCCGACGGTGTTCTGGTTCTGGGCGCCCACTTGAAGCGTTTGCAACCGTGAAGCCCCCTCGGTCGAGGAGGCAGCAGCGCAGTTCCAGGATGACGCCAATTTCGTGGGCGTCGCGTGGACCGGGAACGACGAGTCGTTCCAGGAGTTCATCGACAAGTACGCCCTGACGTTCCTGCAGATCAGCGACGATCCCGGCGACGTGTTCAACCGGTTCGGGATCCCGTATCAACCCGCATTCGTGATCGTGAACACCGACGGCTCCACTGAAACCATCTCCGGCGCGGTCGACGAAGAACTGCTCGGCCAGATCATCTCCGAAGCGAGCTGAACCCGACCAGATGAAACTGAGGGGTCAGACCCCGCAGTTTCATTTGGCTCCACGGTGACCTCCATCTCGCAGAACGCTCCTACGCTCGACTGATGCGCGTTGCCATCACCGGATCCACTGGCCTCATCGGCTCGGCCCTCAGGCCGCACTTCGAATCGCTCGGTCACGAGGTGATCCGTGTCGTACGCGGTACGTCCTCCGGCACCGACATCTCGTGGGCTCCGGCCGAGGGGCGTATCGACCCCCACGCCCTCGACGGCGTCGATGCCGTCGTCCATCTCGCCGGTGCCGGCATCGGCGACAAGCGCTGGACCGACGACTACAAGCGTGAGCTGCTCGAGAGTCGCACCAAGACCACCACACTCATTTCCGAGGCGATCGCATCGGCAGAGAACGGTCCGACGGTGTTGCTGTCGGGATCGGCGATCGGCATCTACGGCGCCCGTGGCGACGAGGACCTGACCGAACAGTCTGCGCCAGGCACCGGCTTCCTCGCCGACATCTGTGTGCAGTGGGAAGGCGCGACCGCCCCCGCCGAGGCCGCCGGCGTGCGCGTGGTGCACCTTCGCACCGGCATCGTGCTGTCGGCCAAGGGCGGTGCGCTCAAGAAGCAGTTACCGCTCTTCAAGTTCGGCCTCGGCGGCAAGATGGGCTCGGGCGATCAGTGGCAGAGCTGGATCTCGATCGACGACGAAATCGCAGCGATCACGCACCTGCTCAGCGCCGACACGACTGGCGCGGTGAACCTGACCGCACCGAAGCCGGTCACCAACGCAGAGTTCACCGACATCCTCGGCGACGTACTGCACCGTCCCACCTTCCTGCCGATCCCGAAATTCGGACCGAAGCTGCTGCTCGGCGGCGAACTCGCCGACAACCTGTTGTTCTCGGGGCAGAAGGTGCATCCGGCGGTCCTGCACGCCGACGGCGGGTTCACGTTCCAGCACCCCGATCTGGCCACTGCGCTGCACGCGCTCCTCGGCAAGTGAGCCTCACCCGACCCGACGAACCGGTCCTCGTCGTCGGCGCCGGACTCGCCGGATTGTCCTGCGCGGTAGCGCTGCACGACGCTGGGATTCCGGTGCACGTGTACGAAGCGAGCGATGGCGTCGGCGGCCGGGTGCGCACCGATCACGTCGACGGCTTCACGCTCGACCGGGGCTTCCAGGTGGCGCTCACCGCCTACCCCGAGATGCACCGCCAGATCGACATGGCCGCGCTCGACCTGCAGGCGTTCGAGCCCGGCGCGCTCGTGTGGCGCAACGGGAAGGGGTCGGTCGTCGGGGACCCGTTCCGCCGACCGACCACCACACTGTCCACCGTCACCGCCCCGATCGGATCGCTGTTCGACAAGGCGAGAATCGGGCTGTTGCGTCGCCGCATCCGAAGCGTGCATCCGGCTCGGCTGCTCCAAGGCGAAGACACCACCACGCGAGCTGCGCTCGCCGAGGCCGGATTCTCCGACACGATCATCGAACGGTTCTTTCGCCCGCTCGTCGGCGGGATCCAGCTCGATCCCGACCTCACCGACAGCCGCCGGATGTTCGACATCATCTTCCGCATGCTCGCCGATGGCGACTCCGCCGTGCCCGCTGCCGGCATGCAGGCGATCCCCCAGCAACTCGCCGACCGCCTTCCGGCAGATTCGATCCATCTCGGCACCCCGGTCACGGCGACGTCGCCGACCTCGATCACCGTCGATGGTTCCACGATCTCGGCCGCTGCGGTCGTGGTGGCCACCGAGGGCCCGACGGCCGCGGCCCTGCTCGATCTCGCACCGGTCGAGTCGAAGTCGGTGGGTGCCGTCTACTTCTCGACGTCGACCGCTCCGATCGACGACAAGCTCGTCGTGCTCGACGGCACCGGTCGCGGTCCGGTGTTGAACGTGGCGGTGATGAGCAACGTGGCGCCGACGTATGCCCCGGCCGGCTCACACCTCGTCGTTGCTGCGCTCCCCGGCCACGCCGGCCCGACCATCGAGGCGGATGCGCGCTCGCAACTGCGCGGTTGGTGGGGCTCACAGGTGGACACGTGGGATCACCTCGCCACGTACCGCATTGCACACGGCCAGCCGCTGCAGCGTCCGCCCTTCGACCCCAAGCGTCGCATCCGCCTCGACGACGGTCGGTTCGTGTGCGGCGATCACCGCGACACCGCATCGAGCCAGGGCGCGATGTTCTCCGGGCGCCGCTGCGGTCTGGCCATCGCCGCCGAGATGGGCCAGACTGACCGACATGCCTGACGGGACAACCAACGACGACGAGACGACGACCAACGACGACAAGGTCGTTCGGGGGATCCGATTCGTGCCGTGCGAACCGCAAGCGATCTTCGATCTGCTCGCCGATCCGTCGAGGCACGCCGAGATCGATGGTTCCGGCACGGTGCGCAGCAGCAACGACGACGCCCCGGAACGGCTGGCGCTCGGTTCGAAGTTCTCGATGTCGATGAAGCTCGGCGTGCCGTACAAGATCACCAATGAGGTCGTCGAGTTCGATGAACCGTCGCTGATCGCCTGGCAGCACATGGGCAAGCACATCTGGCGGTACCGCTTGCGCGCCGTCGACGGCGGAACCGAAGTGACGGAGGAATTCGACTTCCGTCCGGCGCGTAGCGCCACCGCATTGAAGCTGACGGGTACACCCAAGCGCAATGCGAAGGCCATCGAGGCCACCCTCGACCGCCTCGTGGCTCACTTCCAAGACAGTTGACCATCGCAATAGTTGCGTGGGCTCGATAGCTTGGGTCCATGGCAACGAACTGGTTGACGCCGCGCGAGATGACGGCATGGCGCACCTACATCGAAACCTACGGTGATCTGATCGCCGCGATCGAGCGTGACCTCGCCGAGGAGCACGGCCTCACGCTCGGCGACTATCAGGTGTTCGTCTACCTCTCCGAGGCGCCTGACCGCTCGATGCGCATGTGTGATCTCGCCGATCTTCTCCAACTGTCGCCCAGCGGTCTCACCCGTCGCCTCGACGGCTTGGTCAAGGCAGGGTTCGTCACTCGCGAGCCGTCCACCCACGATCGGCGCGTCATGCTCGCTGCCCTGACGCCGAGCGGGTTCGCAGCGCTCGAGGCGGCCGCACCCGACCACGTGGCGAGTGTCCGTCACCACGTGTTCGATCATCTCGACGCCGAGCAGGTCGACTCCCTCGCATCGATCTTCCAGGCGATCAAGGATGGAATCGCACAGTGAGCAACCCGGTGGCCACCCTGCCGCTCGGCTTCCACAGCCACGTGGCCAACATCGGCGTCAAGGACGACACCGACGACTTCGTGGTGATCGCCGCCGAGCAACCCGTGCCCGTGGCCGGCGTCTTCACCAAGAGCCGCTTCGCCGGCCCCAGCGTCACCCTCAGTCGGGCGCAGATCGCTGACGGGCTGGCCCGCGCCGTCGTGGTGATCTCGAAGAACGCCAACGTGGCGACTGGGCCGCAGGGCCACGCCGATGCCGTCGAGGTCGCCGAGCGAGTCGCCGCCCGCCTCGGATGCGAACCCACCGACGTGGTCGTCACCTCAACCGGCGTGATCGGCCGCCGCTACCCCATCGATCGGATACGGGCCGGCATCGACGCGCTGCCGGAGCGCCTGACGTCGAACGATGCCGACGGTCCGGCGCGCGGGATGATGACCACCGACACCGTCGCAAAGCTCGCCGAAGCCGTGGTTGCGGGCAGCGCTGCCCGGATCGTCGGCATGGCCAAAGGCGTCGGGATGATCGAACCGGACATGGCCACGCACATCTCGCTGCTGTTCACCGACGCCGACGTGCCTGCGGCTGACCTCGATGCGGTGTTCCGGCGGGTCGTCGATCGCACGTTCAATTGCGTCAGCATCGACACCGACACTTCCACGAGCGACTCGTCGGTGATCATGGCCTCGGGCGCCGCCGGACCGGTCGATCTCGGCGCCTTCGAGGCAGCGCTGTACGACGTGGCAGTCGATCTGACCATGCAGATCGCTCGTGACGGCGAGGGTGCGCACTCGTTGATCGAGGTCTGCGTCGACCGTGCCCGTGATCGCGAACAGGCGAAGCGCGTCGCCAAGGCAATCGTCAACTCGCCACTGGTGAAGACCGCCGTCCACGGTGGCGACCCCAACTGGGGACGAGTGGCGATGGCGATCGGCAAGTGCAGCGACGACACCGACATCGACCAGGACGTCGTGGTCATCCGTTTCGGCGACACCGAGGTCTACCCACGGCTGCTCGACGACGCTGCGCTCGCCGCCCTATCGTCGTACATGCGCGGCACCGACGTACGCATTCACGTGTCGCTCACCACCGGCGACGCCGACGCCACCGTGTGGGGCTGCGACCTCAGCGACGACTACGTGCGCTTCAACGCCGACTACACCACCTGAAACTCACGTTTGTGTGCGGATTTCGGTGGCCTGTCTCACCCAAATCCGCACGCAAACGTCGGGGACGTCACTTCGGGGGCATGCGGATGCCACCGTCGACGCGGATCGATTCGGCGTTCATGTAGCTGTTGGTGATGCATTCGAGCACCATCGAGGCGAGCTGTTCGGGGTCGCCGAGACGCTTCGGGAACAGCACGCCCTTCTGGAGGTTCTCCTTGAAGGCTTCACTGGCCTCGCCCTGGCCGTAGATCGGCGTGTCGATCAGGCCGGGCGCCACGGTGTTCACGCGGATGCCGATGGCGGAGAGGTCGCGAGCGATCGGCAGCGTCATGCCGACGACGCCACCCTTCGATGCGGAGTAGCTGGCCTGGCCGATCTGTCCGTCGAATGCTGCGACCGAGGCGATGTTCACGATGGCGCCGCGCTCGCCGTATTCGAGCGGCTCGGTGGTGCTCATCGCCGTGGCGGCCACGCGGATGCAGTCGAACGTGCCGATCAGGTTGATCGCGACGACCTTCTTGAACGCGTCGAGGTTGGCGGCCGACTCGAGGGTGCCGTCCTTGCCGACCGTTCGTTGCGCCCAGCCGATACCAGCGGAGTTGACGAGCACGCGGACCGGACCCATCGACTTGGCCATCTCGACGGCATTGACGATGTCGTCGGTGTTGGTGACGTCGACCTTGCAGAACGCGCCGCCGATCTCGTCGGCCAACTCGTTGCCCTTGTCCTCCTGCAGGTCGGCGATCACGACCTTCGCACCGAGGGCGGCCAGCATGCGAGCCGAGGCTGCGCCGATCCCTGATGCTCCACCGGTGACGATTGCACTTGCTCCAGAAATGTCCATGGTTCGCAAACTATTCGTTCATGTCGGCGAGCGAGGAATCCGAACTGCGCTGTTGTTCAGCGGTGGTTCACCGAGCCGAACCCGGCCGTCACAGCGGGCCCGGGCCGATCTTGTTGCGGGTGTCGATTAGGCGACGCGGCACATTGCCCGTGAACGACGGATTGTCGCCTCCGCCGAACCAGCCGGCGATGTCGACGATCAGATGCCCGCCGAGATTGCTCCAGACGCACACCGATCCGTCTGACCCGATCGGGGCGATCACCCCGTTGGCGATCGTTCCGCCTCGGGCGACATTGAGATTCGACGCGTCGGGCATCGGTGTGCCACACGGCCACACCGTGGCGAAACCGGCGGCGCTTGCCTCCACCGCTGTGACGTTCAACGCCACCGCCGGCGCGTCGAGTGGCACCTGCTGAGGCGTGCCGTTGACGTCGACGGTCACGCTGCGGACAGGCACCGCACGAACGGCGCCCGATGGCACCACGCCGCGTGGCCCGCCGATCGCGTTGCGAGTATCGACGAGGCGAAGCGGGACCGCACCCACGAACGGCGGCTCGCCGCTTCCGCGCGGGAACCACCCGAGCACGTCCACGAGGACGTCGGTTTGCTGATCGGAGAAGACACACACCGCGCCGCCGCCGAGCGAGGTCACCACTCCGTTTGCCACCACTGCGCCACGGGTGAAGTTGAGGTTCGATGCGTTCGGCATCGGCGTGCCACACGGCCACACGGTGATGAACCCGGCCTGTGATGGCAGCACTGCGGTGACGTTCATCGCCACGGCGGTGGCGTCAGCGGGGATGACGTCGGGCGCGCCATCGGTGCGTTGCATCGTGGCGCCGGCCAACGGGATCGTGACCGTGCCACCGGCCGGAACCCGAAGCTTGGGCCCGCCGATGCCGTTGCGGGTGTCGACCACGCGTCGCGGGGTGGCGCCGATGAACGAAGGTGTACCACCGGACGAACCGGCGAACCAGCCGGCGATGTCGACCAGGAAGTCGGTGGCCTGGTCGGAGTAGAAGCACACCTTGCCGCTCGCACCCACGGGGGCGATCACGGTGTTGGCGGCCACCGCCCCGGTGGCGTAATTGAGATTCGACGAGTCGGGTCGAGCGACATCGCACGGCCAGACGGTGATGTAGCCGGCCTGATCTGGCGTCACGGCGGTGATGTTCAACGCCACGGCCGCCGCGCCAACAGGAATCTTGCGCTTCACCCCGTCGGGCCCAGTGACGTCCTTGCCGACCACTTGCAATTCGATGCGTTCGCCGGCGGCGAACCGTCGCGACGGCGGATACACGATCGCCGACGGCACCGATGCACCGAGCACCTGGCGCACCCAGAGCGCGAACTGCGCTTGGCCACTGCCCGTCAGGTGCACACCGTCATCATCGAACCAGTAGGCAGCGTCGGTGCCTGCAGTGATGCGGACCTCGTTCCAGTCGGCGATCACCAGACCGGGCCACCGGGTTCGCGCGTCGCGCAGCGCAGCGTTCGCGGCGGCGTACACCGAGGTCCCGACCTCGGTGCGCAATTCCGCCATGTTGATCCAGATGACCCGTGCGGCGTTGCGCTGCGCGAGCGCGGTCATCATGGCGTCGATGTCGGCGGCCATGTTGGTCGACGGGTTGTAGCCCAGTTCGACGACCACGAGGTCGAGGTTCATCGGAAGGAGCGCGACGGCTTGGACGCCGCTCGGCGACGGCGGCGTCTTGCTGATGAACCGTGAGTCGAGGGTGTCGATCGTGAGCGACGAGAACGTGCCGTCGGTGAGTGTGAGCAGCTCGGATTTCGCGGAGGCGCCCACCGAATCGCCCACGAACGCCACGTCACGTGGCACGAGTTCACGGGCGACGGTGCGCACCGTGAATTGCGACGACGGCAGCTGATGGTTCTCGCGGAACGTGTCGGATCCGATCGTCCTGATCGACCCGGTGCCCGATGTCAGCAACACGTCGCTGTTGTTCGGTGCGACGCGCCCGGGAACCGTCACCACCTCGGCCGAGGCAATGGTGCCGAACCCGTACCGGCTGGCCAGGGTGTCGGCGTCGAGGATCCGAGTCCAGGGCCGGGTCGGGTTGGCAGGGTCGGTCGAGGTCGCCGGGGTACCGATGCCGTCGACGACGATTGCGATGATGTCATCCGGACCGACGGCGCCAACCGTCGCCGGGCCGCCGGGCGCGAGGAGCACCCACGTCATCGCCACGATGATCACGGCCATGACGCGCCGACCGGCTGACGTCACTTCGGAATCGGTCCGATGTTGTTGCGGGTGTCGACGAGTCGAAGTGGGATGTTGCCGACGAACCCCGCGTCGGCGCCTCCGGCGAACCAGCCGGCGATGTCGACGAGCAGATGTGCGTCGGCGCTGGTGGCGACACAGACCGAGCCATCAGGACCGATCGGTGCAACCACCCCGTTCGCCACGGTTGCGCCGGACAGGAAGTTCACGTTCGAGGCCTCGGGTTTCGGCGTGCCACACGGCCACACGGTGGCGAATCCGGCGGCGCGGGCGGTCACCATCGTGACGTTGAGGGCCACCGCCGACGCGTCGGCGGGAACCTGACGGGCGACACCGTTGACGTTCACGGTCACGTTGCGCACCGGCACGGAACGTGGAGTCGCCGGTGTCAACATCCCGCTCGGTCCTCCGATGGCGTTGCGTGTGTCGACGAGCCGTTGCGGTACCGCTCCGACGAAAGCCGGGCGGGATCCTCCACCGAACCATCCGAGTACGTCGACGAGCACGTCGGCACCCTGATCGGAGTAGACGCAGATCGCCCCGTTCGCTCCGAGCGGAGCGACCACGCCGTTGGCAACCGCCCCACCGCGTGCGAAGTTGACGTTCGACGCCACGGGCATGGGGGCGCCGCACGGCCACACGGTGATGAAGCCGGGCTGGGAGGGCTCGACGGCGGTGACGTTCACGGCGACCGCAGTCGCGTCGGTCGGAATGGTGATCGGCGTGCCATCGGTGCGCCGCATGGACGCTCCCGCCATCGGAACCGTGATCGTTCCACGTGGTTGGATACGAGCCTTCGGACCACCGATGCCGTTGCGTGTGTCGAGCACACGCGCCGGCGTTGCGCCCACGAAGGCCGGATCGCCGCCACCGCCATCACCGAACCAGCCGGCGATGTCGACGAGGAAGTGGGTGGTGGCGTTCGAGTAGAAGCACACCGTGCCGCTCGCCCCGACGGGTGCGATGACACCGTTCGCCACGACACCCCCGGCAACGAAGTTGAGGTTCGATGCGTCGGGTCGCGCGACGTCGCAGGGCCACACGGTCGCGTAACCCGCTGCGCTGGGTTCGACCGCTGTGATGTTCAGGGCGACGGCTGACACATCCGACGGGATCGAACTCGAGGTTCCGTCGGGCGCGGACACGTTCGCTCCGACCACCTGCAACTCGATGGTCTGATTGGCGGTCATGGGTACTGCGCCGCGAAGTTCGCCCCGCACCGAGAACCCGGGCGACGGCAGGCCGTTCTGGTTGCGGAACGTCCAGGCGTCGACGGTCACCTTCTTGCCGTTGCTGCCGGTCAGGACGACGTTGTTGTACCAGATCCCGTCGTAGCCGTTGTCGACGTCGGCCATCGAGACCGACGTCAGCGTGTCGAGGCCGTGTCGGGCTGCGAGCACTGCGCCGTCGAGCACCCGCGTCCAGCGATGCAACCGGTTGCTCGACGTGGCGTCGGCTGGGTCGTCGATCGCTGGGAACACCCGGCTTCCCGAACTGCGTGGACCACCGGCGGTACGTGGCCCGTTCGACGACGAGAACTCGGTCGAGACGTAGCCGCTCGGGTCACCCGGCCAGCGACGCACCTCGCCGGCGGTCGCGTCGATGGCGGTGTTGGTGCGATTGTCCTCGAGTCGGGTCGACGCCGGATCCGTTCCGGTGGCACGCGTTGCGGCGCCGCCGTAGACCTGGCACGTCGAGGAGTCACAGGTCGTCGCGTATCTCGTCGAGCCCGAGGCGCCTTCGACCCAGTACGCCCGGGTCTGCGCAAGCCCGTACGAGCGGGCGGCGACCGCCTGAGCCTTCAGGGCCTCGATGCCGTTCGGCTTGTCGCCCCAACTGGCGGGGACCTCTCGCGGGAGCACGCCTCGGAGGTACTGCTCGACGAACACGCTGTTCACGACGCGGGAGCCGATGTAGGTGTCCCAGAACTCGATGCTGCCGCGGTAGTGCTTCACCGAACCGTCGGGACGGCACACGCCGAGCACGTTCTCGACCGGCGTGTTGGCATCGTCACCACCGACGATGGACACCGCCACGTTGGTGGTCGAAATGATGCCGAGATCGGTGAACCACGTGGTGTCGGCGTTGCAGTCGGTGGCGACCGGCGCGCCCCACACCCGGAACTGGTTCTTGGCGACCGTGACCGCGTACACCGAGGCGTAGCTGCCGGCGACACCGGCGACGCTGATGCCACCGCCGGGTGCGATCAGCTTGAGGCCGGGCACACCGTCCACCGCGAGGAGCCGAACCCGGATGCGGTCGTTCAGCGACGGCGTGAAACCAGGCTCGGTACCGCGGTAGTAGTGGTTCAGGATCTGCGAATGTTTCCAGCCGGAGTCGACTGCCCAGCCGTAGGCGCCGTACTGGCTCAGTCCGCGGCCATGACCGTTTCCGGTGCCTTCGACGATGACCGAGCCGATCGGTGCCTGCGCTGTCGCCACGGGCGCGGGCACGTGCACGATCACCGCTGAGCCGACTCCGAGGATGGACGCGAGGACGAGGAGCAGTCGGCGCATGTAACCCAATCGTAACGTTGCCACGGGAGGTGATGCGGTCACCATGGGTGGTCTTTCGGCAGGATCCCGACGCCGCTTGACCAAATCTTGCGAAAGTCGCCTCGGAGTGGTCGCTCAGCGGCGTGCCGGAACGGCGTCGACCGCCAGGCGATCGACGAGATCGTTCATCCGGTCGCCGCTGTGTCCCTTCACCCAGGTGAAGCTCACGTCACCCGCCTCGACCAGTTCGATCAGCGGTTTCCAGAGGTCGACGTTGGCGACCGGCTTCTTCTGCGAGTTCGTCCACCCGTTGCGCTGCCACTTCACGTACCACCGGTCGTTGAAGCACTTCACGACGTAGGTCGAGTCGGAGACGATCTCGATCGGCATCGGCGCGCCGTGGTCGTCGGCGAGATGCGCATGAGCGCGCAGCGCGTCGAGCACCGCGTGGATCTCCATGCGCTGGTTGGTGGTGTGCGCTTCGCCGCCGGAGCCGTTCGGCTCACCGTCGGGCGCCAACGCCCACGCCCACCCGCCGGGACCCGGGTTCCCACTGCACGCCCCATCGGTGTAGATCACGAGCTGCGTCACCCGGGCAACCTACCGACCTGCGCCACCCCAACCCCCGCCCCGAGCCCGCCCGAAAAATGTGCGGAATCGCGCGCTGAGCGAACGCCCACGCACATTTTTCGTGCGGTGTTGGTGGCGTGAGCGTCCGATCCGGTGCGTACCGCTCGGTAACACTGCGAGAATGGCGGCCATGATCTTCGACGGCCACGTACACCAGCTGCCCGACATCGATCCCACCGAGACGAAGGAATGGTTGGACAGCCTCGATGCCGTCGTCGACACCCACGGCAAGACCCGAGCCCGGTATCTGCTGACGCGACTGATGGAGCGTGCCACCGAGAGTCAGGTGTCGTTCCCCGCCACCGTCTCCACGCCGTACGTCAACACGATCCCGCGCGAGCACGAGCCGTGGTTCCCGGGCGACGAACACATCGAACGGCGCATCCGCGCCTTCATCCGTTGGAACGCCGCGATGATGGTCGTGCGTGCCAACAAGGCCGCCGACGGCATCGGAGGACACCTGTCGACGTTCGCCAGCTCGGCAGCCCTGTACGAGATCGGCTTCAACCACTTCTTCCGAGGCAAGGACGACGGTCGGCCCGGCGATCACGTGTACTACCAGGGCCACGCCGCTCCTGGCATCTACGCCCGTGCGTTCCTCGAGGGCCGCCTCACCGAGGACGACCTCGACCACTTCCGTCGCGAGATCGGGCGCAGCGGGCGCGGTCTGTCGTCGTACCCGCACCCGCGGCTGATGCCCGATTTCTGGGAGTTCCCCACGGTGTCGATGGGCCTCGGACCGATCACCGCGCTCTATCAGGCCCGCTTCAACCGGTACCTCCAGAACCGCCACATCGACGACACGTCCGACAGCCGCGTGTGGGCCTTTCTCGGCGACGGCGAGATCGACGAACCCGAAACCCTCGGCGCGATCTCGCTCGCCTCGCGTGAACAGCTCGACAACCTCGTGTTCGTCGTGAACTGCAACCTGCAGCGTCTCGACGGACCCGTGCGAGGCAACGGCAAGGTCATCCAGGAACTCGAGGCCACCTTCAGGGGAGCCGGCTGGAACGTGATCAAGGTCATCTGGGGTTCGAAGTGGGACGACCTGCTCGCCCAGGACAAGGACGGCGTCCTGCTGAACAAGATGAACACTACCGTCGACGGTGAGTTCCAGCGCTACGCGGTCGAGGACGGCGAATTCATCCGCGACCGTTTCTTCGGTCCCGACGAACGGCTGCGCCAGATGGTGGCCGACCTGAGCGACGCCGACCTGCGCAACCTGCCTCGCGGCGGCCACGACTATCGCAAGTTGTACGCGGCGTACAAGGCGGCCACCGAGAACCTCGGCTCGGGGCGACCGACGGTGATCCTGGCCAAGACCGTGAAGGGCTGGACTCTGGGTCCGGGATTCGAGGGCCGCAACTCGACGCACCAGATCAAGAAGATGACCAAGGACCAGATCCTCGAGATGCGAGACCGGCTCCACCTCGAAGATGTGGTCAGCGACGAAGGTCTCGACGCCGAGCGTCCGCCATACATCACGCTCGGCAAGGACTCGATCGAGTACCAGTACATGATGGAGCGTCGTAAGGCGCTCGACGGCTCGATCCCCAAGCGCACCACGGCCGCACGACGCCCGCTCGAGCTGCCTGCCGACGGTCCGTTCGCCGAGATGCGCGCAGGATCCAACGGCCAGGAAGTGTCGACCACCATGGCGTTCACCCGCCTGCTGCGCGGGTTGGCCCGCGACGAGCACGTCGGACCGCGGGTCGTGCCGATCATCCCCGACGAAGCGCGTACGTTCGGCATGGACGCGTTGTTCCGCGAACTGAACATCTACGCATCGCAGGGCCAGAAGTACGAGCCGGTCGACCACGATCTGCTGCTGTCGTACTCCGAGTCGACCAAGGGCCAGATCCTCGAAGAAGGCATCACCGAGGCCGGTTCGATGGCGAGCTTCATCGCCGCCGCAACCTCGTACTCCACGCGTGGTGTGCCGATGATTCCGTTCTTCACGTTCTATTCGATGTTCGGATTCCAACGGGTCGGCGATCTGATCTGGCAGGCGGCCGACATGCGTGCTCGCGGGTTCTTGATGGCGGCCACGGCCGGTCGTACGACGTTGATGGGCGAAGGCCTCCAGCACCAGGACGGTCACAGCTTGGTGCTGGCGTCCACCGTGCCGTTCGTGCAGGCGTACGACCCGGCGTTCGCCTACGAGGTCGGCGCCATCGTGCAGGCCGGCATGAACCGGATGTACGGCGGCGGACCACCAGACGTCACCGACGTCTTCTACTACATCACCCTCTACAACGAGAACTACGAGATGCCGCCGCTGCCGGACACGCCGGGGCTGTCCGAGGCGATCGTCGAAGGTCTCTACAAATGGGCCGATGCGCCGGCCGGCCCGTCGATCCCGGCGACGATCCTGTTCTCCGGCACCGCGCACACGGCAGCGCGAGAAGCCGCCGCGGAACTGGCAGAGCACTACGACGTGGCCGTCGAGTTGTGGTCGGCGACATCGTACAAGTCGCTGCGCGAGGAGGCGCTGGCCGCCGAGCGCTGGAACCGCCTGCATCCCTCAGGTGAGATTCGCACACCGCGTGTTGCCCAGATCCTGGCCGACTCGCAGGGCCCGATCATCGCCGTGTCCGATTTCATGAAGATCGTGCCCGAGCAGGTCCAGCGCTTCATCCCTGATCGCACGTTCGTGCCCCTCGGAACCGACGGCATGGGTCGGTCCGACACGCGCGAGGCGCTGCGTCGCCACTTCGAGGTCGACACGGGCCACGTGGTGCTCGCCGTGCTCGACGGCCTCTTCGCGGATGGCAAGGTCGACGAATCCGTCGTCGCCGACGCGATCGCCCGCTACGACATCGACCCCGAAGCCGCCAACCCGTACCTCATCTGATGACAACAAGGGTCAGACCCGCGAGGTGACGGTTCCATCAGGCTGAAGCTCGTTGCGGGACTTCTCGAACGATTCGAGGCCTTCCTTCGCCGCGAACACGCCGATGGCGAACGCGGCCACGGCGTCGGCCCACCACCAGCCGAACGAGATGTTCACGCCCAAGGCGGTCAGGATGCCGATGCACAGCCACCCGTCGAGTGAGGTCATCGAGGCCTCTGCTTCGAGTGGGCCGCTGTCCATCGCTCGTGCGGTGCGGCGTTTGATTCCCGCCAGCACGAACATCACCGTCGCCGTCAGCGCAAGGTAGGCAATACCGAGCGGCGACTCGCCGGGTTGCAAACCGAGGATGAGGCTGCGCACGGAGGTGACCGACAAGAACAGTGCAAGTGCGAAGAAGGCAAACGCGATCAGTTTGAACGCGAGTCGCGTGCGATGTGGTGCAGGGTCGCGGCCCTCTCGTAGGTGCCAGATCACCACGCTGGAGGCGAAGACCTCGATCATCGAACTCAGTCCGAAGGCCACCAAGGCGAGTGATCCTGCTGCGATCCCGAGGCCGATGGTGACGAACACCTCCATGAGGTTCCATCCGGTGGTCGCCCAGAGCAGACGGATACCCCGTCGCTGCAACCGGTCGTGGTCTGCCTGATCGATCGTCATCAAATCCTTTCGGTCTTCGGGACCGAAGGACGCCGGGAGGGCTCCCTTCGACCCGGGCAGACGTGTGCCAGTGGTCGAAGGTCTTGCCCGCCTGGCTCGTCCAGGCTCGCTCACCGGGGACCAGTGGGTCCCAGCGTGTCGATGAAGCGATTGGGGGCTACTCCCCTTCATCGGTCACGCTACCTCTGAGATCCGTGCTGAGACGATTACATCAGGGGCCAGACCCGCGATGTAACGGCACCCGGGCAGCGAGCGCATCACCTCATTCTTGCTCGGTTACATCGCGGGTCTGACCCCTGATGTAATCCTCGGTAGCGTGAGCGGATGGCTGGCACGCTCTACATCACTGGCGATACGGCATCGGACAAGTTGCTGAACTCCAACGGCAATGCGCTGCTGATCGGGATGTTGCTCGACCAGCAGGTGCCGTTGGAATGGGCGTTCGCCGGACCGGCGACGCTGAAGCAACGTCTCGGGCACCTCGATCCCAAGAAGATCGCAGCGATGGACGTCGAGGAGTTCGTGTCGATCTGTTGCGAGAAGCCGGCGATCCACCGCTATCCGGGTTCGATGGGCAAGCGCATCCACGCCGTCTGCGAAGCGCTCGTCACCGACTACAAGGGCAACGCTGCGAACATCTGGAAGGGCGTCGAGTCGGGCGACGAGTTGTATCAACGTTTGCGGGCACTGCCCGGCTACGGCGACGAGAAGGCCAAGATCTTCGTAGCCATCCTCGCGAAACGCATGAACGTGCAGCCCGCCGACTGGCAGACTGCGGCCGGCGTCTTCGGCGACGACGTCCCTCGATCGGTCGCCGACATCGACGGGCCGGAATCGTTGGGGAAGGTGCGGGAGTGGAAGCAGGCGCAGAAGGCAGCGAAGAAGGACAAGCAGGGGCGCACAGCGTCCGCCTGACCGACGCATCGCGCCGCACTCGCCTGATCGCTGCTGCGCCGTACACCGTCGTTGCACTGGCGGGCCTGTGGCTGACCCGATCGTTCTGGTTCCCGGGCCGCTACGTCGTCGGCTTCGACACCTACGCCTACTCAGGCCCCAATCTCGAGGTCACCGAACGGGCGCTGCGACAGGGTCACCTGCCGATCCTGAACGATCTGATCTTCGGCGGTGTGCCGCATCTGGGCAACCCGTCGGCGGCCGCGTTGTACCTCCCGAACCTGTTGACGATGGTGATGGGCACCAACCGGGCCATGGGTGTGATCGTGGCCGCGCACGTGCTGTTGCTGGGCTTCGGGATGCTCGTGCTGGCGCGTCGCCTCGGCCTCATGCCGATCGGTGCCACCGGCGCGGCGCTCGTCGCCATGGCGGCCGGTTCGACGCTGACCAAGACGGTGCAGTTCGAACAGATTCTCGTGCTCGCCTGGATCCCGGTGCTGCTGATCGCCATCCACGCCGTCATCACCTCTGACCGGCCGTGGCGTGCGGTGGCCGGGCTCAGCGCCACCACGGCGGCGATCCTGCTCGCAGGACATCCGCAGCTCGTGTATCAGGCGGGGGTGCTCGCTGGTGCTGCGGTCATCGGGTTCGCCATCGACGGGCACCGCTGGCGCCGGTTCGGTCACGTCGCCGGCGGAGTGGCACTTGGCGTGCTGATCGCGGGCCCGCAGTTGGTCGCGGTGCTCCACGCCACCGCCGACAGCGCGATCACGGGCGGACGCGACATCGAGGCGCTGCGTTCACCGGCATTGTCGCTCCCGACGGAATACCTGGCACGAGCACTGCTCGGCACCGTGCAGAACCGCGACCCGGCCGAGTTCGCCTCGGGCTTCGAGAGCATCGCGTTCCTCGGGGTGGTCGTCGCGATGCTCGTGGTGATCGGTGTCGTTGCCCTCCTGCGGTCCCGCACGGCCCGGCCATGGACGATCGCGTTGGGGCTGGTAGCGCTGCTGGCGCTCGTGTGGGCGACCGGTCCACGGTCGATCTTGTTCCGGTTGGCGTTCGATGTCGTGCCCGGATTCGATCTGGCACGGGCCTCGTCACGATGGTTGGTGATCGTCGTGCTCGTGGCCGCCCTGTTCGCCGGTGCAGGGGTCGAGGCGCTGTGGCGAGGTGTCGAACGGGTGCAGTTCACCAGCACAGCGATCGCCGCTGTCGTCGTCGTCGTACTGCTGGCGCTCGGTGTGGTCGTGACCGCCGATCGGCGATCGGCTGCCATCTGGGCGGTCACTGCGATTGCTGCGCTTGCGTTGATCGCCGCCAACACGTTCGCGCCGAGGATCATGCGAGCAACCGCGATCGGCCTCCTGGGGCTGGCGTCGCTCGAGCTCGGCGTGATGTCGCTGCACTCGATCCCCCAGAAGATGACGACGGACGTGGCGTTCACGAGCCATCGCAGTGCGACGACCGACTTCCTGGCCGACGTCGATGCCGGGTTCACCGTGGCCCTCACCGACGATGGGCGCCCCGAGGAGTACCAGGTGCCCGGCATGCGCCCGAACGCCAACGTGCTGCATGGTGTCGCGTCGATCGACGGTTACGACGGCGGGGTGCAGATCACCCAGCGATGGGCCGACGCACTTCGCCGCTTCCAGCCCGACCCGCCGACCGAGCTGCCGTTGCGCAACAGCCTGACGCTTCCGATCGAACCCGAACCGCTCGGCCGGCTCGGTGTGCGCTACATCCTGCTCGACCTCGCCCGTCCGCCGGCCGACTTCATCCCGGGCTGGACCGGCCCGGTTGCGGCCGATGACCTGTTCGAGGTGTGGGAGAACCCGTCGTGGGTCGGCGACGCCGTCGCATGGTCGTCGGCGATCGTGTCGGACGACCCGGCCGAACAACTGCGCTCCGATCGCTCGTCGGTCGCCGAGAGTGCGCTGCTGGCCGATGCGTCGCAGGCGCTGTCGTGTGCGGCCGACTGCGCCCCGGTCGCCGTGCCGTTGAAGCGCGAGCGGCCCGAGCACATCGCAGTGAGCCTCGAGTTCGACCGGGGCACCGTGGTGAGTGTCGCCCAGCAGGCACTTCCGGGATGGAGCGCGACCATCGACGGCGACGATGTCGACGTCGTGGAGGTCGACGGCATCTTCCTCGGGGCGGCGGTTCCGCCCGGCGAGCACGAACTCGTGTTCACGTATCGCTCGCCCTGGCTCGCTGCCACGCTGGTGCTGGCACTGCTGGCGATCGCCGCGACCATCGCGCTGGTGATCACGGATACGGTGATCGGGCGACGGCGGGCTCAAGCCGCGAGCGACCACAACCGATAACAAGTTGTTGCTGCTCTCCAACTCGAAGGATCCCCTCATGGTGCGTGCCCGCTACGTCCTGCCCCTGCTGTGCTCGCTGATCGGTGCGACCACCGTCGCCGTCGGCGCCGGCTCGCCCGTCGCTGCGGCGCAGTTCGGCATGTCGGTCAACACCCAGGTGCACATCGGCGTGGACGCAATCGGCGGGTCGAGCAGCCCCGGCTACGACATCTCGCCGTGCGACCTGGGCGGCGGCCCTGGCGCCATCTCGTTCGGTGTGGGCGGCACCCCCGACCAGGTCCGCATCGAGATGTATCCGGGCCGGTGCGGCTACTACAACGGCTGGGAGAACGTCGGCGGTGTCCACATCGAGGCCAACATCGGCGGAGGCGACCTGGGTGCGATCGCGATGCCGATCGACGGCCAGGGTGGCGGATTCGCGATCCGCGGCGGGATCTTGTCGGGTTCCAAGATCAATGACGGCCGCGTCGTCGTCGACACGTTCCAGATACCGACGGGATATCCCGAACCACCTGCGCCGCTGCAGAACAATGGACGAGTCGCCTACGGCGCGTTCGCGTCGACGGCGAGTCGGGGCGCCACATGGAGTGGCGGCATCGGTTGGGCCGGCCGCTACATCCTGTTCGTCACCGACACCGCAACCGGCACGAAAATCACGGCGACACCCGACATCGGTCCGGGCGCGATCCCGACGATCGACCTCGATGCGATCTGCTTCGGTTTCGACACGTGCACCTACCTGGCGGGCGGCCCAGGGACCACTGCCGGCTCGTTCCACTCGACGACCCCGACTCGAATCCTCGACACGCGCCGCGGGCTCGGTATCTGGGGTCCGGTGCGCTCCGGCGACGGACGTCACCCCTCGCCCGATCCGATCACACGCCGCGACGAGACCGCGAACCACGACCTCCAGGTGACCGGGCGATACGGCGTGCCGGCCAGCGGTGTGTCCGCCGTGCTGCTCAACGTCACGGCAGTGAGCGCAGGCGCCCCCGGCCCGGGCTTCATGTCGGTGGTGCCGAAGCCGCCGCGTGCCGATGACATCTTCAACGACCAGGGCACCTACGGCGCATTCCCGTCGACATCGAACCTCAACATCGACAACTCCGATCCGGTGCCGAACCTGGTGCTGGCCCGGGTGGGTGCCGGCGGCAAGATCCGCATCTCCAACTATCTCGGGCCGACCCACGTGATCGCCGACATCGCCGGCTGGTTCGGTACCGGTGGCGCCTACCTCGATGGTGCCGGATTCTCCGGTGTCGTGCCCGAGCGGTTGATGGACAGCCGCACCGGGATCGCTGGACCGGCAACCAAATTCGCTGCGGGCGAGATCCGCAGCCTGCAGGTTGCCGGTGTGGCCGGCATCCCTCGCGACGCCGAGAGTGTGGTGGTGAACATCACCTTGACCGGCGCCGACCGGATTGGCTTCGTGACGGCATTCCCGGACGGGCAGCCGGTGCCCGATGCGTCGAACGTGAACATCGTGCCGGGAGGTGTCCGCGCCAACACTGCGGTCGTCAAGGTGGGTGCTGGCGGCCGGATCAAGCTGTTGATGGCCGAGGCGAGCGCCGACGTGATCGTCGACGTGATGGGCAGCTTCGGTGCGAACGGCGGAAGGGTCACCACGATCACCCCGGAACGTGTGGTCGATTCGCGTTCCGGTGTCGGCACGCCCGCTCGTCCGTGGGGCGAGGGTGAGGTGCGCAGTGTCGTCGTCGCCGCTCGTGGCAGCGTGCCGGCGAACGCCACCGCGGTGATCGCCAACCTGACCGCCACGAACACCACGGCGTGGGGCTTCCTGTCGGCGTGGCCGGCCGGCGCGGCACAGCCCGAAGCGTCGAACCTCAACTTCCTCGCCGGCCAGAGCGTGCCGAACCTGGTGATGCTCAAGCTCGGCGCCGGTGGTTCGTTGTCGATCTCCAACGGTCCCGGCTCGGCCAACGTCCTCCTCGACGTGATGGGCTACGTCAGCTGAGGTCGGTGGCGACGAGCTCGTTCAGGCAGGCGGCGAAGGCTGTTGCCGAGAAGTCGGCGGCACGCACGACGGCGGCATTGGACAACTGGGTGATTCGTGCCGGGTCGGCGACGAGGCCTTCAGTGCGGTTGCGGAGCTCCGCAAGCGTGCTCCAGTGCACTCCGTTCATGCCGTCCTGGACGATCTCGCCGGGACCCGCTGCACCGAACACCAACGGAACCGCACCGGCGGCCATGGCTTCTACGACGGAGATGCCGAAGTGTTCGAACCGTTCGGGATGGAGTTCGGCGTGCTCGCCGAGACCGGCACCGTGCCAGTACAGCGTCGCCTCGCCGAGCAGCCGCTCGACCACCGCACCGGGAGCGTTGACGTGCACCTCCACCGGAAGTCCGCGGGCGGCCCGCTTCACGGCCAGTACGTAGTCACGGTTCGCTGCGTCGCAACCCCCGACGATCGCCATCCGCCAGCCGGGAAGACGGCCCGACCGGTGCAGCTCGCGGAACGTGGCGAGCAGTTCGTGCTGCTTCTTGCTGTGTCCGAATGACGGGTCGAAGAAGCGACCGAGCACCAGGATCAGCGGCGCTTTCACACCGGGGCGCACGCTCGGCCGCACGGGCGGGTACAGCACGTCACTGTGTCGCCCCCACAGGCGCTCGACCCACGCGGCGGTGAACTTCGAGTTGGACAGATAGCGGGTGTACGAGGGAACGAACTCGACGCGGGTGACACGACGGTCGAACGCGGCCTGGACCTCGGTGAGGCGCTGCGGGAGGCGAGGTGCCAACGAGAGTGCCTTGACGCCGGCGACGCCGAGGCGGCTGCGCAGATGATCGGATCGTGTGGGTATCTCACCGGGGACGTGCACGTAGTAGTAGCCGACGGGTGCCCGATTGATCGCCTTGCTCAGATAGGTGCCGTTGACGAACACGTCGAAGTCGGCGCTGGCCTCGCTGGCCTCGCCGTCGTCGACGACGCGGTCGTACGCGCACGCCGACAAGTCGACGCCGAGCCGGCGCATCGTGGCGCCGACGTCGGGTGCGTGGGGTCCGAGAAGCGTGACGTCGTGATCGCTTGCCAGCACCTGGGCGATGCTGCCGTCGACCTGCTCGCCGCCGCCGAGGGTCTGCCAGTACAGGTCGTACACGCCGACGCGAAGGCGTCGAGTCGGAGAACCGGGCTGCGCCGGCGACGTCATGCCTGTGGCCATTTGACGACCTCCCACGCCATCACGTCGTCGCGTGACACGGTCCGCTCCGACGTCCATCGATCGCGCAGCATGGCGGGAAGCAGGCGCAGATAGCCGTTGCAGACCGCCCACCGCGCCGCGACCTCGGGGCGTGCCGGCAACCGCAGGGTCAGCGGGCGCAGCACGTAGTGACGGATCGTGGTGGTGACGGCCCGACGAACCTCGCCCAGGCCCGAGCGCCACGCCAGCTTGGCCGGCGCATTCTTGGCAAGCATCAGCAACCGGTTGCGTTCCGTGGAGAACCGGAAGAACGGCGAGCCGACCCCGGACGACTGGGCGTGGTGATGCCGCACGAGGGCGCCCGGTTCGTACACGTATCGCCACCCTCGAAGTTGGCCGCGCCACGACAGGTCGGTGTCCTCGTAATACAGGAAGAAGCGCTCGTCGAAAGTGCCGACGTCGTCGAGGTAGCGACGCTTCAGCAGCACCGCTCCCCCACACCAGGCAAACACATCGGCGGGTTCTTCGTACTGGCCTTCGTCGACTTCGAGGAACCCGCGGTCACCGCCGAAGCCTCCCGCGAACAGGTTCGAGCCGACGTTGTTGATCACGTCGAACGGCTCCGGGGGGAGCTTGACGTCGAACCACTGCGCTTCGGGACCAACGGTTCCGGTCACCGTGTCGATCGTCGAGCGCAGCGTGAACGGTCGTGGTTCGAGGCAGGACAACCGCACCGAGATGACACTCGGAACCGAACCGTCGGAGGCAATCCGCAGCGCGGCCGTGGCGCTCGACCAGCGGGCGAACTCTTCGCCGTCTTTCAGCTGCGGCGGTTCGGCGCCGTGGAAGCCTTCGTCGAAGGCCAGGCGATCATCGACGCGCACACCATCGAGACGTACCCCGGTGACCCGCACGCCCAACAGACGATCCTCGCTCTTGAGGATGTGCGATGCGTCGGGTACGTCGAACTCGATGCCGTGGAAGCGGTCGGCGAACAGCATCTTCGCGGCGATGGCGCCGATGCGGTCGTCGGACTGGGCGACCGGCACCATCGCCCGCAGCCAGCCGGGGTCCACGGTGGCGTCGTTGTTCAGCAGCGCCACGTAGTCGTGATCGCCGGCGACACCGATGCCGAGGTTGCAGCCGCCGGCAAATCCGAGGTTGGCCAGGGGTTCGAGCACCCTGATCGATCGGTACCGCTCGTCGGTGGCGATGCGTTCGACGACGTCGTCGAGCGAGCCGTTGTCGACCATCACGATGTCGAGACGATCGGCTGGCCAGTCGGATGCCAGCAACGAGTCGAGGCACTCGAAGGTCATGTCGCCGCCATCGAAGTTCAACACGACGACGCGGACGATCGGGAGGTCGGAACTCATGAGTCGGCAGAGGTTATCTGTGGCGTTGCGTGGCGAATCGTCGACGCATCGAGGTGGCCGACGTCGGCAAGCCACACTGCCAGTGCGGTCGCCGACTCGTCGGCGCCGAGTCCAGGGTCGAGCACGAGTATCGGGCACGCACGGTCGGCCGCCCGGCGCAACAGTTCAGCGGCCTCGTCGGATGCGACGATGGCCGATCGGGCGTTCTCGAGCGCTTGGAGGTTGGCCCCGAATCGGACACCGACCATCGCTGCGTCGTGGACCCAGAGATGACAGGGCACCGTGCGCGCCATCGCCGACGTTGCGAGGTGCTGTGGGGCGGCACCGAGCACGGCAATGATGTGGTCGAAGTCCCACGGCTTGACGTACCGGCCGAGTGCCCGGACCGGCCAGCGGTCACCGGCGGCGTGGGTGGGCTCGGGGCATCCGGCATTGTCGACGAGCGCCGTCACGTCGTTGCCGGCGGCGCGGAGCGAGTCGATCACGTTGTCGTTGGCGTTACCGATAAGAGCGTTCGATGCTCCGCCTGCTGCGCTGACACCGGCGATCGCTAGCCGCTGTTCGGATCGCCGCGGTCGCTGGGGCCAGCGCGGTCCCAGCCTTTCGAGTGCTCCGATCGTGGCGCTCGCAGCATTCGACCACGTCCAGCGCTCGACGGCACGTCGACCGGCAGCGAGCAGCACCGAGCGGTGCGCCTCGTCGGTGAGGGCTTTCACGATGGCATCGGCGATCGCCTGAGGATCGTGCGGGTCGAAGCAGGCGGCAGGTTCGTCGAGCACCTCGGGCAGCGACGACACGTTCGACGCAATGGCCGGCACCCCGCACGCCGCAGCCTCGAGCACCGGGAGCCCGAAGCCTTCCTCGAGCGACGGCATCACCGAGAGCGCCGCTCCCTGCAGCAACGCCACGAGTTCATCATCGACGAGCGCGCCGGTGAACACGACCCGTTCGGTCACCCCGGCGTCGGCGGCCCACGCCTGCCAACGCCCCAACACCTCCGGAGCGTGGGCGCCGGCGACGACCAGATGTACCCCGTGTCCCAGGGCCCGGTCGACGTGCGTCCAGGCTCGCAGGAGGCCCTCGGTGTTCTT
>JANPKU010000140.1:0-3389 GCA_031426215.1 Actinomycetes bacterium | reverse complement strand
CCGTCGGCTGGACCGCCGCCACGACGCCCTTCCCGAGCCTGTCGTACCTTGCGTGTTGCGGCATCGATTGGGCAGGCCCGGCGTCACCCGACGTACCGATCGACCCGGCCGATGAACTCGCCCCCGGGATCTACAACATTCGTCAAGTCGGATTCGACGAACCGCTCGACGGAGTCCTCGCGCTCGAAGTTCGCTCCTACGTTCCCTGCAACGAACTCGGCGCTCGCGGCGACTGCCTGGGCGACGGACCGTACGTAGATTCTGACCTTGGAGTCGCCGACCAACCCGATCGGGTGGTCGACCTCGCTCTCGACGAAACCGTCGGTGTGGCGGTGTCCGGATTCGCGTGCACCGCCGACCGGGCCCTCTCGGACGATCAGGTCGGCCGCGGCAGCGACCTCGCCGATCTGTACACCGAACTCGCCGATTCATATCGCACCTCGGTGGTCGAGCCCTTGGCCGAAGGCGTCAGCGCCAGCGACATACAGCGATCGTTCAACGCTCGCAATGGAGTGGGTTTCTTCGACCCGGGATGTCCGACATGGAGCCCGTTCGCGTGGGCGCCATCAGCGGGACCCACCGTGCGCACCCCGTTCATCGCCGACGTCAACTCGTCATCCGATCCACTGTCGGTGAACATCTGGCAGACCATCATCCCCACTGCGCTCGAGGTCGACCAACAAGGCGCGATGACCCTCTACGTCACCGCCGGATTCACGGGCTGAGCGACGAGAGACCCGGCAGGCCACGTCGATGTGTCCTGGAATTCGCACGACGTCGTGCAATGGACCCGCGACCGTGGTGGGGTGTGTCCCCACAACTCGCCGACCACGAGAACTCGCGGCTCGTTCAAGTTGATGCTCCAACTGGTCCGCGAGGTCAACGCTTCTGCGGAGGTTCAGGCGTACCAACTGGACCGATGGAACGGTCAGTCGCCGAAACGTAGACATTGTCTACACATCGTGTATACACTGTCTACATGAACGGTACGAGGGAGGTTCTGATCTCCGCAACGGTGGCGCATCTCGACGGTCGCGGGCTCGACGGATTGACGTTGCGACAGATCGCACGCGACGCCGGCGTATCCCATGGTGCGCCGCTGCGCCACTTCACAAGCCTGTCGGCGCTGCTGTCCGCAGTCGCCGCCGAATCGTTCGACACCATGACCGAGGCGATCCAGTTACGTGTCGCCCGGCTCGGTGACAACCCGCTCGCACAGTTGCTCGAAGCCGGGCGCGCCTACGTCGACTACGCGCTCGCCAACCCGGGCCCGTACGAGTTGATGTTCCGACCCGAGCTCCTCGATCGCTCCGACGCCGACTACTTCCGCGCCTCGGTCGCTGCCTACGAGCAGTTGGCCACGCTCACGGCAAACGCCCAGGCCACCGGATGGCGGTCCGACACACCGCATGCACTGCTCACCGGCGTGCTGTGGGCCGGCGTCCACGGAATCGCCTCGCTGCAGATCCAGGGCGCTCTGCCCGCCGCAACGAACACACACGATCCTTCCGGTCTGCTCGCTGTCTTCCAGATCGACCTCGCCGGACTCCCCGCCGCCCCCGACAGGAGCAACTCATGATGACCATTCCGTGGAAGTCCACGAACCCGACCCGACCCGCCACGCTCACCCAGGTCTCGCGACTCGAACTCGCCCGTGCCCGCGACGTGCCCGGGTTCCTCATCGCAGCACTGCGGATCCGACGGGCAACTCTGAACGCGCCCGGCGCGGTCGGCCTCTCCTTGCGGGCCGCACCGATGAGCCGCACGTTTTGGACGTTGTCGTCGTGGTCGGATCGAGCAGCGATCACGGCGTTCGTCACCAGCGAGGCTCACACCGCCGTGATGACCCGCTACCGCGACAAGATGGCCGGTTCGCACTTCCACACCTGGACGGAAACCGAGCTGACCAACAGCCCACCGACGTGGGCCGACGCGCTCCACCGATACGACTCGGCCGTCGACCAGGCGTCCTGAGGGCTGGCGACCGTAAGACGATTCCGGTCACGGCGGTCCAGACCACGTCGATGCCGTGGTGGACCACGCAACGTTCACGCCGATCTCACCTGGCGCGGTTCGTGCCTCCGGACGCTCGCCGTCGAATTTGAATCCGAGCGACTCCGGCACCCGCCGACTCGCGGTGTTGGCAGCGTCGTGATGAATCTCGACACGGGTGATCCCCGGAACGGACAATGCAACCGTCGTGAGGTGAGCTGCAGCTTCTCGGGCGTAACCACGACCGACATGGTCCGCGTGAAGCCAGTAGCCGACCCCAACGGTGTCGGGCCCTGCCCGTCGGTGGAGAAGACATCCCCCGACGACCTCATCGCCGACGAACATTCCGTAGAAGGCGCCCCTGCCGAGCTGTCGGTCTCGTTCCCAGCCCTCGATCTGGGCCTCGCGGTCACCGTCGGTCATCGGTTCGTCGTCCATGAACGACATCCAGGGCCGAAGCAGCTCGGCGCTCTGTTCGATTGCTGCACGGAGCGCGGTGACGTCGTCGGGGGTCCATCGGCGAATAGTGAGCCGAGGGGACGACACTTCTTCGGGGAGGAGGATCATCAGGTGGCTCTCCACGACCACGCTCGTGGTGCGAGGGAGTTCGACATGAACCCAACATACGGAATCATCGGTGCGTCGTCACCGTGCGATCGGCGACGTGGATTCCGCACGTGCAGTCGTCGATCGTCGGGCACGTGCACTGCATGCCCCACGCAATGATTGCACTCAGCCCAACCGACTCGTAGTAGCGCAGGGTGGTCGCCGGCACACCTGAGAGCTGAGCGACCTCCCCGATCGTCAGGTGAGGTTCCACCCCGCCGCATCGAGGAACGCCGTCAGCGTGACGTCACCCACTCACGATGAAATGCCATCAGCTTCTCCGGGTTCCTCACCATGAACGATGCCGTCATCTGAGCGTCGACCCAATTCGCCACCACCAACATGTACGGGTCGCCGTGCAACGTGAAGTACGTGGCCACCTGACCGTTCGCCCGCACGATGTGGACTTCCAGACCGGGCTCGAAGCGCTTGGCCAGACCGATCAGAAAGCGGCCCACCCGATCGACCCCGACCACGGGACGTCGAGCTGCGTGATGGTTCGGCCCGCCATCGGAGAGGTGGACGATGTCCTCGGCCAGGAACGACTCGAGGGTCTTCACGTCGCCATTGATGGCGGCGGCCATCACCAGTTGCGTGAGCTTCAAGATGTCGTCGGGGTCCGGTGCGAAGCGCGGGCGACCCTGCTCGATGTGGTCTCGGGCGCGCTTGGCCAACTGGCGCGTTGCTGACGGGCTGCGCTCGATGATGTCGGCGACCTCTGCGAGGGGATAGGCGAACACGTCGTGCAGGATGAAGACGGCCCGTTCGAGCGGTGTCAGCCGTTCGAGCAC
>JANPKU010000139.1:0-6464 GCA_031426215.1 Actinomycetes bacterium | reverse complement strand
CCTCTACGACGCCGGGATCGAATCGAGCGGCACGGTGTGCATCAACGGCATCGTCGTCGAAACGCGCGACACCGCCGCCCGCATCGCCGACGAGCTCCGAGAGGGCGCCGACTTCACCGAATTGCTGGTCGCGGAGAACCTCGACCCGAGCCTCGGCGACGTGGGCGGCGACGTGGGCTGCATCACCAGCGACCAGGTGGCCGAGGCGGGCGATGTCGAGTTCGTGGAGGTCGCTGCCGGTCTCTCGGCGGACAACCCCATCGACACCGCGCCGCTCCTCGACACCGAAGGCAACGAGTTCGCGTCCGTCGTGCTGGCATTCCGTTCGTTCGCCGAACTCTCCCCCACCGACGTCGACACCGTCACCACGGCGATCGACACCTCGGAGCGCCTCGCCACCGCCGACGTGTTCGTCGACCCGCGCTACGGCCGGTTCGACGTCGCCACCGGTCGAGTCGTCGCGCTGGGCTGATCGTGGACGAGGTCGACCGGAACCTGCCCGAACGACCGCGCATCGTCGTCGTCGGTCTGGGCCCTGGCGGTCACGACCACGTCACCGTCGAGACTCGTGACGCAATCGAACACGCCACCCACCGCTATCTGCGCACCTCGATCCATCCGTCGGCCGACCTGGTACCCGAAGCGACCACGTTCGACCATCTGTACGACACCGTCGACACGTTCGACGAGGTGTATCGACAGATCGCCGACGCCCTCGCGGCCGCCGCCGCCGAACACGGCGAGATCCTGTACGCCGTGCCCGGATCGCCGCTGGTGCTCGAACGAACGGTGCGTCATCTGCAAGCTCGCGTCGACGTCGAGTGCGACGTCCGGCCGGCGATGTCGTTCCTCGACGTAGCGTGGGCCCGATTGGGTATCGACCCCGTCGAGGCCGGAGTCCGTCTGGTCGACGGCCACGAGTTCGCCACCGCAGCCGCCGGTGAGCACGGTCCGTTGCTCGTCGCACACACCCATGCCAACTGGGTGCTGTCGGACATCAAGCTGGCACTCGAGGAGGCAACGGGCGACGAACCAGTCACGATCCTGCACGCCCTCGGCACGTCCGACGAACGCATCGTGCCGACCACCTGGGCCGACCTCGACCGCACGATCGATGCCGACCACCTCACCTCGCTGTGGATCCCTCACCTCGCCGCCCCCGTCGGTGCCGCCTACGTGCGATTCCACCAGTTGACGAGGACACTTCGCGAGCAGTGCCCATGGGACATCGAGCAGACCCACCAGTCGCTGGTACCCCACCTGCTCGAGGAGACCTATGAAGTGGTGGACGCCATCCACGCACTCGACACCGGCGACGTCACAGCTGCCGACCGCCCCGACGCAGACGTCGATACGGATGCCGATCTGATCGAGGAACTCGGCGACCTGCTCTACCAGATCGAGTTCCACGCAACGATCGGAGAGCAGGAGGGCCGGTTCACGATTGCCGACGTCGCGAACGGCATCCACGACAAGCTGGTCAGGCGCCATCCGCACGTGTTCGGCGACCTCGTCGGCGCCGACCTCGACACCGCCGAGGTGCTCTCGAACTGGGACGACATCAAGCGCGATGAGAAGGCACGCACGTCGATCTTCCAGGGCATCCCCCGCTCGATGCCGGCGCTCGCGTACGCGGCCAAAGTTGGCTCCAAGGCGTCGAAGGTCGGCTTCGACTGGCCCGACGTCGACGGCGCCTTCCCCAAGATCGCCGAAGAGACCGCCGAGTTGCACGAAGCGATGAACGATCCTCAGTCGAACGACACCGCCACGACCGAGGAACTCGGCGACGTCCTGTTCGCGATCGTCAACGTGGCACGCCATCTGAACATCGATCCCGAACTGGCACTCCGCGCCGCCACCGACAAGTTCCGCACTCGCTTCGAAGGCGTCGAACGTCTGGCGCTCGAGCGGTCGATCGACCTGAAGGCGGCCGACCTCACCACGCTCGATGGGCTCTGGGACGAGGTCAAGGCCCAGCGCTGATCGGATTCGGGGAGTCCTCGGGCCCCGGGGGCGGCTGGGCGAGGAACGCAGCGAGCGTCCGTTCCCACTCGTTGCGCCAGCGCGTCCAGCGCAGTTCGATCACCTCGTCGAACACCGTCGTTGCCCGCCACGTCGACACGGCGAACACCAGCGCCGGCACGCCGTACAGCACACCGATCTGCAGCGTTCGTTCGGGATCGGTGAATCCATCATCGGCGAGGTTGTCGTGCAGGCCCAGTGCCATGGCAGCGAACGCCCCGACCAACGTGAGCAACGGGAGCCAGAACCATGCTGCGACCACTCGGGCCGGGGCTCCGATGCGCTGCGCCTGCAGGACGTGGTAGCGGAACGGCAACCACACCAGCAAGAAACACACCAGGACCGCACCCGTACCGATCGCAACCGGTGCGAAGTCGTCGGTATCGGCGGTGAAACGTCTGCGAACGATTTCGAGCACCGCCGCAGCGGCAACCGGTGAGACGAGGGCACCGAGCCAGAGCACCACGGCGACCCACGCACGCGCTGGGCGTCGGTACCGGGTGGCTGGAACGAGACGAGCAGCGTCGAGCATGGCAAGTGCGCTCCAGCCGACGAGCATGACGCCGGCCATCAGATGAGGGACGACGACGAACAGTACGTACGTGCCACCGGCCACCGCGTACTCGCGGAGCAGCATCACGACGATGCCGACGAGCTGGGAGAGCACGAGGAGGTACCGCAGCCACCAGGTGGCGAACAGGCGCGGTGGCGGCTCCGAACGCAAGGGCTTGAACGACTCCACCGCCGCAGGAGCGGGGGGCCGTGACGACGCGCCGTGGGCGTCGCCAGGTTGGTTCATCGACTGGCGGCCTGTTCCATACGCCGAGCCGCCGCCTCATGTTGGTCGACGAGCATGTTGTGGTGGTCCGCTTCGTTCCGACACGCCAGCGACATCGCAGAGCAGACATCGGTCACCGCCACCGTCGAGCACAACTGGATCAGCGCACCGATCGCCAGGTAGCCGGCGAGCCGGCCAATCTCGGTGGTGGTCACCGATTCCGGCAGGCGTGACAACCCGCCGAGTCCCTGGACGTGCACCAACATCAGCACCGCCAGCACATACACGATTCGCAGCGGCGTACGACGAGCGCCGACGGCGGCCGCACTGCGATCGAGCAACATGATCGGCACGAGCAGTGCGCCAGCTTGGGCGGCGAAGCCGAGCATCACCATGCTGATCGACGCATCCGCGATCACACGGTCGGCGATCCACCACACCGCTGCAGCGGAGGCAGGCCAGGCGAGCGCAGCGATCAACGGGTTGCGGCGGCGGCCCGAAGTCTTGCGCACGTTCAGCACCATGACGAAGGTCCATGCGCTGACCGCCACCACGAGCGCAATCACGACCGCATCGGTGGCAGTCCCCAACGCGCCGAGGATGTCCAGCGTGCGTTGGCGCTCTGCCGGCAACACCCCGGTGTCGCGCGAGTCGAGCCAGAGGAGGCCAGTGACCACCGCGCCGACGATGCTCAAGAGCGCTGTACCGGCGAGCAGGGAAACGGTGACCAGCCGAAGCAGGTCGTCGCCCGGCAGGAGATCGATCCGTCGAGTTCTGTCTCGGTTGACCACCCGTCGTTGCGTCGCGGTACCGTCGAGCGTGCGCGCCTCACCGGGCTTCAACTGGCCGCGCCGACGCCGAATCGAGGCGATCCGGAGTGCGTCCTCGACGGACGACCCGGCCCGCCAGGCCAACAGCACCACGACCACGCACGGACCGATGGCCGCCACCGCAACGACCCAAAGTGGCGTCGTGCCCAGCACATCGAGTTGCGTATTCGAGCTGGTCGCTTCGGTCTCATCGACGCCAGCGAAGCGCAACGCCACGAGCGAACCGACTCCGACCACGCCCGTCACCACGGGAACCCACATCCATTTGGCGAGCCGAACGGAGTAGCCCCCGACGTGGCGGATGACCGCGGCAAGATGGTTCAAGGGTCGATACGTCATCGGGACGGCCAGCAGCAGCGCCACCACAGCCACGGAAATCGGTGCCGTCGACACGGTGACGTCGGTGCCGTCGTTCTGTGCGGTGCGTGCGGCCCACAACGAAGCGACGCCGATGGCGACAGCGGCGAACGCAAGCGGGGCGATCCAGGTGAGCACCGCCGACATCGGGTCGGGAAGCTGTTGGCGTACTGCTGGTTCGACGAGACGCTTGGCGTTGTCGGTGGTGATCCACGTCCAGACGAGCACGCAGAGTACGGCGGCGACAGCGGTGACCACCGACCCCCACATCAACAGGCCGGACCACGGGTGGTCGTCGACGAGGCGCTGCACCTGCCATCCCATCAGCGCAAAAGTGGCGATCAACGCAACGGCCCCGACGATCCTCCACGGAGCCATCGGGTGCAACTCTGCCGACACACGAACCTTGGCGCCAGATGGCAGAGTCGTCGAGCCAGCAGTCGTCGATGACAGCGAGGTCCACGTCGGTCCGGTAGATGAAACCGGTGTTGCAGTGACCGGCATCGTGGCGGTCGCGTTGATCTGGGTCGACGTCGGAACACCCGGTGAGGACATGTCCACGGGCGGAGGCAATTGGCGCCGCGGTCGAGAGTCCACCGAATCCATGACGCGTCATCGGTTCGCGACCTGACTCACTTGAGCACTTTCTCTTCGACGACTCGCCGTGGATGACACGCCGAGGGGCCAACAGCTCCCGACGGCGCCCGTGACCTCCGATACGTTGGGGACATGAGCGAGATCCTCAGCATCACCGGCCGCGAGATCCTGGATTCCCGTGGGAATCCGACCGTCGAGGTCGAGGTCCTCCTCGACTCTGGTGCGCTGGGTCGTGCCGGCGTCCCGTCGGGCGCTTCAACCGGCGAGCACGAGGCGGTCGAGTTGCGAGACGGTGGCGACCGTTACGGCGGCAAAGGGGTGCTCAACGCCGTGGGATTCGTCAATGACGAGATCGCCGACGCACTCGAGGGCTTCGACGCAACGGACCAGCGATTCCTGGACCGCGTGATGCTCGACCTCGACGGCACCGACAACAAGTCACGCCTCGGCGCCAACGCCATCTTGGGCACCAGCCTCGCCATCGCCAAGGCCGCCGCCATCGAGCTCGACCTGCCGCTGTACACCTACCTCGGCGGGCCGAACGCCCACGTACTGCCGGTGCCGATGATGAACGTCATCAACGGGGGCGTCCACGCCGACAACTCGATCGACCTCCAAGAGTTCATGGTGATGCCGATCGGTGCACCCAGCTTCTCGGAAGCCTTGCGCTGGGGCACCGAGACCTACCACGTCCTCAAAGGCGTCCTCCGCGATCGTGGACTGTCCACCGCCGTCGGCGATGAGGGCGGATTCGCGCCGAACCTCGACTCGAACGAGGAGGCCATCAAGGTGCTCGTCGAAGCGATCACCAAAGCCGGATTCACGCCTGGCGACGACATCGCGATCGCACTCGATCCCGCCACCAGCGAGATCTTCCGCGACGGCGCCTACCACCTCACCGGTGAAGGCAAGGTGCTGTCGCCGACGGAGATGGCCGACTACTGGAAGCGTCTCGTCGACACCTACCCGATCGTGTCGATCGAGGATGCGATGGACGAGAACGACTGGGAGGGCTGGGCCACGCTGACAGGGGCGATCGGCGACAAGGTGCAGCTGGTCGGCGACGACCTGTTCGTCACCAACTCGGCACGATTGCAACGGGGGATCGACGAGCACGTCGCCAACTCGATCCTGATCAAGGTCAACCAGATCGGTTCGCTCACCGAAACGCTCGACACCGTCGAGTTGGCGACCCGCCACGGCTACACCTCGGTGATGAGCCACCGCTCGGGCGAAACCGAGGACGCCACCATCGCCGACCTCGCCGTCGCCACCAACTGTGGCCAGATCAAGACCGGCGCCCCGGCCCGCAGCGACCGGGTCGCCAAATACAACCAGCTCCTGCGCATCGAGGCACAACTCGGCGACACCGCCGAATACCGCGGCCGCTCCGCCCTCGCGCCGCTCTGACCTCTCGGCCTCACGGCGCACCGATGGTTGCCTGATCGAGGTCGGCCTCGTCCGCCTCGTCGCTGGCGCTTCCCTCGGCGACGGCAAGCGAACGGGTGGCGCCGACGCACTACCGGGACCGGCCGAAGGCCGCACGCCCCGGGAGTGTGCCGGTGACAGGACCCGTGAGCGGTGGCCCCAAGGGCGATGAGCCAACCGCCCCAATAGCGGCCCCTCGCTCATCACACCCGGACCCACACCACCAGCGATGAGCCAACCGCCCCAATAGCGGCCTCTCGCTCATCGCACCCGGACCCGCACCCCCAGCGATGAGCCAACCGCCCCAATCGCGGCCTCTCGCTCATGGCACCGGGATCGGGGTGGGCGTCGGTGACACCGAAGAACAGGCGTCAGCTGCGAGAATGCCGCCGTGAGTCGCTCCAAGACCACCTCGATCCCGAGGCCGAAGGAACCAGCGAAGGCGTCCGACG
>JANPKU010000138.1:0-6320 GCA_031426215.1 Actinomycetes bacterium | reverse complement strand
TGGGACCGAGGCGACGAGGTTCGACGGCGTCGACTGGCACACCGCTCCGTCGGGTTCACCCGTGCTCGAACGCGCGGTGGCGTGGATCGACTGTTCGGTCGAAGAGGTGTACGAGATGGCGACCACTACTTCGTGCTCGGGCGGGTCACCGCACTCGACGCCGACGCCGACCACAACGGTCTGCCCCCGCGGCCGCTCGTGTTCTACCGCGGCACGATCGGTGGCTTCGCCGCCGAAGGCTGACCCGAACAGTGCGGATGGCGTTGGGTGCGGCGAGACTGACACCGTGGATCGTCGCCTGCAGCTCGCTCTCGGACTCGACGTGTTTTCGGTGACGTTGTTCGTTGCCATCGGGCGGCGCGAGCACGAACATGAGTCGGCGATCGCCGGCTTCATCGGCACGCTGGCACCGTTCATCATCGCGCTCGGCGTCGCCTGGTTGGTGCTCCGCGCCTGGAACCGGCCCATCGAATGGCGCACTGGCATCGGTGTCTGGGCGATCACGCTCGTCGTCGGCATATTGCTGCGCAACCTCGCGTTCGGCGACGGCACGGCAGCAGCGTTCGTCATCGTCGCCACCGCGTTCCTTGCGCTGTTCCTCGTCGGGTGGCGTCTCGCGTTCGGCCTGATCGAGCGACGATCCACGCCCACCGCTGCGGGCGCGTGAACTGTCGGGTCAGGCCGCGGCGCCGTGTGACTTCCAGTAGTCGTTGATCGCACCCTGGATCCGGACGTACCAGATGAGGTTGCCGATCAACGGCAGGAGGAACCACAGTCCCCAGATGGTCGTGATCGGCGGCTCCTTGCCTTCCCGCCGGTAGAGCTGTTCGACCTCCGACGCCATCAGGAACATCGTGACCGGAGAGATGAACAGCGTGATCAGCAGGTACGCGACTCCGCCGAGCCCGGTTCGCGCATGCTGCTTCAACTCCTCACCGTTCTGGAACGACCACACGATCGTCCAGATCCCGAACGTCACGATCGTGAGGAGCAGCACCACGGCGATCGATCGCGGCTGACCAACCGGTCCCGGCCCACCCCCGGGGGAGGCTGCTAGGGGCGGCGGTGCAGGCACCGGTGGTGGTGGGTTCTCGATCGGTACAGCATTGTCAGTCATGGTGACACCGTAGATGTGGGTGCGTCGGCTCGTCGGCGATACCACCCGTGGGGCAAGCTCACCGGATGCCCGCACTCAAGATCGAGATCGACCCAACCGAAGCCGGGTTCTCCCCCGCGCGCCTCGCCCGCATCGACCGACACTTCGAGAGCTACGTCGAACAGAAGAAGCTGGCCGGCTGGCACATCGCACTGAGCCGGCGGGGCCAACTCGTCCACTCGTCGACCAAGGGCCACCGCGACATCGACGCCGACCTGCCGTTCACCGACGACACCGTCGTGCGGATGTTCTCGATGTCGAAGCCGATCACCTCGGTCGCCGCGATGATGCTCTACGAAGAGGGCCTCCTCGAGTTGAAGTCACCGATCTCGAAGTGGCTGCCCGAGTTCGCCGACACCCGGGTGTACCGATCCGGTTCGCACCTCGCACCGATCACCGATCCCCTCGTCGAGCCGATCCGGGTATGGCATCTCCTCACGCACACGTCTGGTCTCACCTACGGCTTCCACAACACCCATGTGACCGACGCGATCTATCGACGCGGCGGATTCGAATGGGGGAATCCGCCGGGAGCCGATCTCGCCGAGTGCTGCGCGATGTGGGCGTCGATGCCGCTCGCTTTCCAGCCCGGCACCGAGTGGAACTACGGCGTGTCGACCGACGTGCTCGGCCGCTTGGTCGAGGTGGTGTCGGGGATGCCACTCGACGAGTTCTTCCGCACCCGCATCTTCGAACCTCTCGGGATGACCGACACCGACTTCTACGTGCACGACGACGTGGTCGATCGATTCGCCGCGTTGTACGTACGCAACCCAGCGACCGGTGAGGCGGTTCGAGCGCCCGACGCGCTCGGTCGGACCACCACGTCGAAGCCCACGATGCTCGGCGGCGGTGGAGGGCTGGTCGGCACCGCCCACGACTATCTGCTCTTCGCTCACATGCTGCTGAACAAGGGCGAACTCGACGGCGTGCGTCTGCTCGGGAGCCGCACCGTCGACTACATGACCCGCAATCACCTGCCGGGTGGCGCCGACCTCGAACACTTCGGCCGACCGCTGTTTGCCGAGACGAGCTTCGACGGTGTCGGCTTCGGGCTCGGGTTCTCGGTCGTCCTCGATGCCGCCGAGAACAAGGTGATGCGCTCGGAGGGCGAGTACTCGTGGGGCGGGGCGGCGAGCACGATCTTCTGGGTCGATCCGGTCAACGAGATCGTCGCACTGTTCCTCACCCAGATGCTCCCGTCGAGCACGTATCCGATTCGTTCACAGCTCAATCAGCTGGTGCAGCAGGCGCTCGTCGACTGAGACGCGAGATGAGGTCGTCCACGAGCGTGGCGAACTCGCGGTCGATGTCGTCCAACCACACCAGATGATGGTTGGCCTCGAGGCTGACGAAGCCGTGGAGCTGCGACCACGCAGCTACCGCGTCGAACCGATCCGACGACGACCACGACTCGAGATCACCGCTGTCGTAACCCCGGAGCTCTGCGATGGCGTCGACCAGCGGGGCCATGACCTTCACCTGGGCGTCGACCGTTGGACCACCGGGCGCAGCGACGTACCCCGGTAGGACGTCGGTGAACACCAGCGTGAATCGCGACGGGTACGTCGAGGCGAACCTTCGATACCCCAGACTCGCGGCCTCGAGGCGGGCCGCAGGCACCGACGAGTCGTCGACGTCGCGGCGCACGACTTCGGCCATCTGTTCGTAGATCTCGAGGATCAGCGCCGTGTACAGGGCATCGAGGCTGTCGAAATAGGTGTAGAGGGTCGACGGGCTCACGCCGACCGAGCGTGACAGTGCTCGCCAGTTGACCGCCGACGATCCTGCCTCGTCGAGTTGGGCCATCGCGGCGTCGAGGACATCGCGTCGGAGCGCCTGCTGCTGCGTGGCACGGCGGGTCAGGGCGGTCATGGCCGCACGCTACTGCTCAGCAGCACACAAATCGATCACTGTTCGATTCCCGAACATGGTGACCGACGTCTCAGGATCGAGGATTGACCGAATCGTTCATTGTTCGTATATTGAACACTGTTTGATTTTCGCCTTCCACTCATCATCCCGATCGGAGACCCATGACTCACCCCACGAATTCCACCAACCCCGCAGCTCGAGGACGCCACGTCGTACTCGGCGCGGGCCCCGTCGGCCGTGCGGTCGCGGCCGAGCTGATTTCGACCCATCAGATCGAGCCACTCGTCGTGACCCGTTCAGGTACCCACGTTCCGGGTGCGGTCGCCCTCCGCGCCGACGTGACCGATGCCGCCGCGCTCACCCGGGCGCTCCGGGGAGCCGACGTCGTTCACCAGTGCGCGCAGCCCGCCTACGACCGGTGGCCACAGGAGTTCCCGGCGCTGCAGGCAGCGGTCGTCGAGGCAGCCGCCGACACCGGCGCGCTCGTGGTCGCCGTCGAGAACCTCTACGGATACGGACCATTCGAGGGGCCGGTCGACGAGCGCCATCCGCTGGCGGCAACCACACGCAAGGGAGCCATCCGGGCGCAGATGTGGCGGGATCTGCTCGCTGCCCACGAGTCGGGACGAATCCGCGCCGTCGCTGCTCGGGCTTCGGATTTCTTCGGTCCTCACGTCGAGGGTTCGGCCTACGGTGAACGATTCGTCTCCCAGGTCAGAGCCGGCAAGAAGGTCGATCTCGTGGGTGATCCCGACGCGACGCATTCGGTCACCTATGTTCCCGATCTCGCTGCCGCCATGGTCCTGCTATCGAGCGAACCGACTGCGTGGGGTCGCGCTTGGCACGTGCCGAACGCACCCGCAGTGACTCAGCGCCAACTCGTCGAACTCGCCGGTCGGGCCGCCGGCACGACACCCACCGTGCGCTCGATCAGAGGCTGGCAGATGCGGGCGCTCGCAACGTTCGTGGCGCCGCTACGCGAGATGATCGAGATGTCCTACGAGTTCGACCACGACTTCGTCGTCGACCATGGCGACTACGCGACGCGCTTCGGCGACACCGCCACACCGCTGGAGGACGCACTTGCTGCAACGTTCGGCGCACTGGCCAGCACGGGCGCGGCATGACCTCCGTGGTCGGTCGCCGGACGGCCCAGGCGGCCGGAACGTGGCGGATCATCGGTCGCTGGACGGCGGGTGTCGTCGGATTCCCGATCGGGGGTCTGGTTGCAATGACAGTCGTCGGAGCGGTCGACTCCACTTCGACCGCCCTCGTTGCCGGCGCGATCACCGGAGTGATTCTCGGTACGGCGCAGGCCCTCGCATCGAACTCACTCCTCCGTCTGGCCTGGGTCGCTGCAACGACGGTCGGACTGTCGATGGGGCTCGCCGTCGGGGCAACGGCGGTCGACTTCGACACCTCGATCGGAGCGCTCGCCACCCAGGGAGTCGTGAGCGGACTGGCGGTCGGATTCGCCCAGGCAATCGTCCTGCACAGAGCAGCTCCAGGCTGGATCTCGCTCGCCTGGACCCCGTTCCTGGGTGCATGCTGGGCACTGGGATGGACGATCACGACAGCCGCCGGCGTCGACGTGGAACGGCAGTACACCGTCTTCGGCGCGACCGGTGCTCTCGTCGTCACTGCGCTGACCGCCTGGTTGCCGCTGGCTTCGTCGGCGATGAACGATCAGGTCGTAGGCGGCGCGAGGAGCTCGAAGACGGGGTGATTCGGCGCGGCCACGAGGAACTCCTCGTCGGTTGCGTCAGGGCCGACGCCATCGAAGAACTGGCCGACTCGAAGATCGACCGCTCCGGCTGCGCGGGCGTTCAACACCCACTGCGTGACGCCCCTCGGGGCGACCAGGAATCGGCGATCGTCGATCGTCAACACGTTGACCGGGGTGGAGCGGATCTCGCCCGACACGCGACCGGGTACCTCGAGGATCCAGGAGCCCCACACACTGATCCCGCGACGTGCGGACCCGTTCACGAACCGGTTGAACACGTTCCTGAGGAACCAGCCCGGAGCGAGATATCGCACCTCGCTCGTCGTGGCGGTGGCTTCGAAATCAGACATGGTGACCTCCAGCGGGCGACCAGCACTCCCCGGAGCTCGCGAGCGCGCACGAGCCGAGGTACGCGCGGCGATCCTGGCAACCGCCGGATCGCATGTCGCCGAGCACGGCGCAGCGGCGCTGTCGTTGCGAGCTGTGGCACGCGATCTCGGCATGGTGTCGTCCCGCGCTGTACCGCTATTTCCCCGGCCGAGACGACCTCCTCACCGCACTCATCGTCGAGGCGTACGAATCGCTCGGTACCCACACCGAGGCCTCCATCGACGCGACCCGTGCCCTGCCCCCCGCCCAGCGTTGGGTGGACGCCGCACTCGCCATTCGCGGGTGGGCGACGGCCCAACCTCATGCGTACGCGCTGCTGTACGGCACACCGGTTCCCGGCTACGCCGCACCCGACGACACCATCGATCCGGGAACCCGCGTGTCGCGGGCCCTGGTGCGCATCGTGCGCGATGCCGTCACCGACGATCTGCTCGACCCGCGCGACATGGGCGCGATCACGGTGAGCGACGAGACCGCCGACTCGTTCGTGTGGCTCCGAGGCGAACTCGACGTCGACGTCGATGTCGACGACGAGACGTTGCTCGCGTTGTTGCTGGCCTGGACACAGCTGTTCGGGTTGCTCACCTTCGAACTCTTCGGCCAGACGCGCAACTTCGTCCACGACGATGCACTGCTGTTCCGCGACGCTGCGGCCACCATGGCCGCTCGGCTCGGTCTCGCAGGGTGAGCGTCGAGGGTGGCTGCGTTCAGATCGTGTTGGTGATCGCTCCGGTTTCGGCGCCCTGGACCAACTTGGCGTACTTGCCGAGCACACCGGTGGTGTAGCGAGGCGGGTTGGGCTGCCAACCGTCTCGACGCCTGGCGAGCTCGGCCTCATCGACGAGGAGGTCGAGCGACTTGCTCGGCACATCGACGCGGATCAGGTCGCCGTCGCGCACGAATGCGATCGGTCCGCCTTCGGTGGCTTCCGGGGCGACGTGGCCGATGCAGAAACCCCATGTACCGCCGGAGAACCGGCCGTCGGTGATCAGCGCACAATCCGACCCGCGTCCTGCACCTTTCAGCGCACCCGTGATCGCCAACATCTCGCGCATGCCAGGGCCGCCCTTCGGGCCTTCGTAGCGGATGACGATCACCGTGCCGGGCAGGATCGAGCCGGCGAGGATCGCCTCCATTGCGAACGACTCGTCGTCGAAGACACGCGCCGGCCCC
>JANPKU010000137.1:0-8422 GCA_031426215.1 Actinomycetes bacterium | reverse complement strand
CCATGACCGACAGCAACGCCGCCGGCTCGATCGATCTCGAACTCAACTCCCGTCCGGCGTTGAACGACCCGCTCCTCGACTCGCTGTACCGGCGGATGCGCACCATGCACTCGCTGTATTACCAAGCGGTCGACACGATGGACCTCGAGCACGTCAACCACTTCGAACGCAACGGCGTGCTGCCGATCGCGTTCTCGCTGTTCCACTACGTCAACGTGCACGACGGGTCGTTCATGATGATCACCGGTGAGCCGCCGATCTGGAACGACGAGTGGCAGGAGCGAGTGCAGTTGACGATCGCCGAGCACGGCAAGCACAAGACCGTCGGCGAGATGGTCGCGCAGCGAATCGGCGATTACGACGCCTACAAGGAGTACCAGCGCGCAGTATTCGAGCGCACCGAGGCCCACCTGGCGTCGATGGATCCCGCCGACCTGCACCGAGTGCTCATCCCCAAGCCGTATCCCCCGATGATCGCCTCGACGTACAGCGCTCGGTGTGCCAGACCGGACGGCATCAAGGTGCTGGACGGTTTCGAGTGCTGGCTGTACCAGCACGGGCTTCGCCACATGGGTGAGATCGAACTCGCCCGCGGACTCGTCGGACTCGGTGGGATGACGTCGTGAGCATCGAACCGCTCGGCGTCCACCACGTGTCGATCAACGTGCGAGACGCCGCTGAGGCCGTGGCGTTCTACACCGAGGTGCTCGGGCTGACGCTACGTGACGACCGGCCGGACTTCAGTTTCGGTGGCGCCTGGCTCGACCTCGGAGCGCAGCAGGTGCACCTGCTCGAAATTGCCGTGCCTGACGATGTCGGCCAACACTTCGCAATTCACGTCGCCGACATCGACGCCGCAGTGTCGGACCTGCGAGAGCGCGGTGTGGACGTGACCGACCCGAAGCCGGTCGCCTCGAGTCGGCAATGCTTCCTGCATGATCCATCCGGAAACATGATCGAACTCCACGAGCCAGGTGGGACAACACGGGTCTGACCCGTGTTGTCCCTCAGGTCGGAAAGCCGGGGACGCCGTCGTCGAGTTGCACGCCGGCGCTGTTGAGGAAGCCCGACACCAGGCGGTAGAAACCGGCAACGATCAGCAACTCGACCAGTTCGGCCTCGGACCATCGCTCGGACAGCGCCAGCCAGGTACCAGCGCCGACGCAGTCGTTGCCATGAAGGTCGTCGGCGAGAGCGATGAGTGCAACATCGTCGGCGCTCCACGGGTGCGAGTACGGCGACTTGGTGAGCGCCGAGATCTCGTCGTCGGTGAGCCCGCAGCGCTTACCGATGATCGTGTGCTGGCCGAACTCGTACACAGCCTGCGCGTTCCAACCCACCCGCAGGATCACCAGCTCGCGCTCGCGTTCGGGGATCAGACCCTTGTTCAAGAGGAACCCACCGAGCAGATTGAACCGTTTGAGCAGCTTGGGATGATGTCCGAGTACGCCGAAGATGTTCAGCGGGCGTCCGTCGAGCGTCAACGCACCGGCAAGCGTGTCGCGCAGCTCGTCGTCGGTGACGTCATCGAGATCGATCGGTTCGATTCGCGGTCGGCTGGGACGATCGGTCATCAGGCCATCATTGGCGCGACCCGACTTGACCGTCAACTGCGAATCGGACGGGGATCGCCGATGCGGACGACTCGATTCGACATCGTGCCGATCCCGTCGATCGTGGTGGTGATCACGTCGCCGTCGGCGAGCCACTTGCCCTGCGCCATCCCGACGCCTTCGGGGGTGCCGGTGAAGATGATGTCACCGGTGACGAGCGTGGTGATCGACGAGAGAAAGCTGATGAGGGTCGGCACGTCGAAGATCAGATCCGAGGTGTTCCCGTCCTGACGCACCTCGCCGTTGATCTTGCACACCATGTGGAGCGCATCACGGTCCGCGAGATGGTCAGTGGACACCAGGACCGGGCCGATGGGGCCGAAGGTGTCAAAGGACTTGCCGAGGTCGAAGTGCGGGGGCTTCGCCGCGAATTGGGCGGGACGGTCGGAGATGTCCTGGCCGATGGTGACGCCGACCACATGGTTCCAGGCGTCGTCGATCGCGATGTCGCGGCCTCCCTCACCGATCACGACGACCAGCTCGGCCTCGTAGTCGCATGCATCGCTGCGGATCTCGACGTCGGCGGTCGGTCCGACGAGGCACGACGGGAACTTGGTGAACACGAGCGGGCTCGCCGGAAGTTCGACGCCGCCCTCGTCGGCGTGCGCCTGGTAGTTGAGCCCGATGCCGAACACTTTCTGCGGGCGCGTCACCGGCGGTCCGAGCACGACATCGGCGAGCAATCCGGTGACCGACGAGTCGCCGAGACTCGCCGAGAGTTCGGCAAGCAGGTCGGGCCGTGCCAGTGCCTCCATCAGGTCCGAGCCCAAGGCACCGGAGGAGTGTGTGGCGATGTCGGTGTAGTGATCGCCGTGGACGAGCACTGCTCGCCCATCGACGTTTGCGAGTCGAAAACCCATGATGCGGTCGATCCCTTCGTCTCGGTTCGGCGTCATGAGTTTCACATGCGGCCGCACTCACGAGCAGTGTTGCATTCGCGGCTGCGGTGAGTCTCACCGCACCCCCCTCGCGCCGAAGCTCACCGTCGGCGTCGTGGCGGGCGCTCCGGTGAGTTCGGCTGCTCCCCCCGCACGCTGAAACTCACCGGAGCGGGTCGGGCTCACGGGTGGGCTTCGTAGGCTGGGTGGATGACCGTTGCTGCACGGCCCGTGTTCGAGCTCGACGATTCGTTCGCTCGGGAGCTGGTTGGATTGCACCAGCCTTGGCAGGCCGAGCCGGTGAGCGATCCGTCGCTCGTGGTCCTCAACGAAGAGTTGGCGACGGACCTCGGCGTCGACCTCGACGCGGTGCGCTCGCCCGAGGGTTTCGCCATGCTCGCCGGCAATGCGGCGCCCGAGGGTGTCACGACCGTTGCGCAGGCGTATGCCGGGCACCAGTTCGGCGGGTATTCGCCCCGGCTGGGTGATGGGCGGGCGCTCCTACTCGGCGAGATCGTGGCCGATGACGGCACCCGTCGTGATCTCCACCTGAAAGGATCGGGACGCACGCCGTTCGCCCGAGGCGGTGACGGTCGCGCTGCACTCGGTCCGATGCTGCGCGAATACCTGATGGGCGAAGCGATGCACGCGCTCGGGATCCCGACCACCCGCATGCTCGCGGTCGTCGCCACGGGTGAGTCCATCGCCCGCGAGGTCGACGGGCGACACGCACACGTCCCCGGTGCGGTGCTCACCCGGGTGGCATCGAGCCATCTGCGGGTCGGCTCCTTCCAGTTCGTTGCCGCCAGCGGCGACCAGGATCTCCTTCGAAGGTTGGCCGACTACGCCATCCGTCGCCACGTGCCCGATGCAGCTGGAGCCGACAATCCGGCGCTTGCGCTGTTCGATCACGTCGTCGGCGTGCAGGCGTCGTTGATCGCCCGCTGGATGGAGGTCGGGTTCGTCCACGGGGTGATGAACACCGACAACGTGACGATCTCGGGCGAGACCATCGATTACGGACCGTGCGCGTTCATGGAGGTCTACGATCCTGCGGCCGTGTTCAGCTCGATCGACCACGGCGGTCGCTACGCCTACGGCAACCAGCCGGCGATCACCGCATGGAACCTGGCGCGTCTGGCCGAAGCGTTGTTGCCGCTGTTCGACGACGACACCGACGCCGCGATCGAGCTGGCCACCGCGAAGCTCCAGACGTTCACCGAACGGTTCCAGTCGGCCTGGGCGACGGCGATGCGCACCAAGCTCGGCCTCGCGCCCGACGATGCCGCTGCCGACGAGTTGATCGCCGACCTGCTTTCGCTGATGCAGTCCAACAACGTCGAGTACACCAGCGCCTTTCGCTCGCTGTCGGCGGTGCTGCGCGGCGAGCACCATGGGGAACTGTTCGGCGACGGTTTCGATGCATGGGCCGAACGGTGGCGGCCGATGGTCGTGTCGAGTCCCGACGAACTCGACCGTCGCAATCCGATCTACGTGGCGCGCAACCACGTGGTCGAAGAGGCGCTCGCTGCTGCGACCACGGGCGATCTCGGACCGTTCGAACGGCTCCTTGCCGTCGTCACGGATCCGTTCACTGAACGACCCGGACTCGAGCGCTACGCCGCACCTGCCCCACTCGACTTCACCACCGATTACCAGACCTTCTGCGGCACCTGAACCTCGCTCGCACGCTCGTCATGGACGGAGCGCCGTCGCCCGGTTCCTGAGCCTTACCGCCGTGCGGCTCCGCCCACTCCTCTTGTGTGCTGAATCCGGTGCGACGGGCCACCAGAAGTGCAGCGCAAACGGAGTGGCGATGGCGCCCGGCGCGCATTCCTGTATCAAATAGGAATAAAGGGTGATAACGACTCGTTGCACGCTCTGTCTCCAACGAAAGGACCACCCATGAAACGCCTGCCCCTCTCCGCCCGCCTCAAGCTGCCGTTCCTGATCGCCGGCTTCGCCTCGTTCGTGTTCTCGGTCTGGTTGTACTTCGTGCAGGGCGAGACGACTGCCGGCATCTTCGTCGGACTCTGGGTCCCCTCGATCCATTCGCTGGGAACACTGCTGCTCACACCGGTCGACGTGCCCGTCACCGCGCCCAAGCGCGAAGAAGTCATGTCATGAGCGTCGCAATCTTCGTCATCGGCGTCCTCGTGTTCCTGATCACCGTCTACGGCACGGTCATGGTCGGCGGGCTGCTCCTCACCGAGAGCCAGCTCGACCAGCACCCCGAACTCGAGCCCAACGCTCCCGAGCAGTCGGACGACGGGACCAACGCCGATCGTGCCCGCCGCGTGATCTCCGCCCAGTTCTGAGACACCGCGAGTAACCACATGGGTGAGCCGAGTCGAAGCCAGCATGACGCCGACCTGATCATCGCCGGGGCCGGCTGCGCAGGATTGAGCGCGCTGTGGCACGCGCTGCACAGTGCTGGGCGGGACCAGCGCATCTTGGTGATCGACCGCAGCTTCGAACCCGTCGACGATCGGACCTGGGCGTTCTGGGGAACGCCGACGACACCGTTTGCGAGCCTTGCCGACCGCACCTGGGACCAGGTCCGCGTCCGTTTCCCCGGATGGGAGTCGACCCAGCAGCTGCGTGGCCCGCAGTGGCCAGGTGAGTCCACACGGCGCTCGTACACACGCGTCCGTCGGCGTGACTACGACCGGGTGATCCTCGACGAAGCTCGCCAGCGACCCAACGTGCGATTCATCGCCCAGGACATCGTCGACATCCGTGACGAGCCCACCGGCGGCGTCGTCGAACTCGCCGAGGGCGAAGTCCGCGCACCTGTGGTGTTCCAGAGTGCCCGCCACTCCCCTGACGGAGAAGCGGCCCCCGTCCGCCATCCCCTCCGCCAGCACTTCGGTGGTTGGGAAGTCCGGACCGAGCGACCGGTGTTCGACCCCAGCGTCGTCACGCTGATGGATTTCGACACACGCCAGCACGACGGCACGTCGTTCTTCTACGTCCTTCCCGAGCAGCGCGATCGTGCACTCGTCGAACACACGATGTTCTCGCTCGAGCCGAGGTCCGACGAGTTCCACGACTGCCAGATCCGCGCTCGGCTCGATGCGATGGGAGCGGGAGACGTCACGATCGAACGTCGCGAGTACGGTTCGATCCCGATGGAGGACCGATCCCTCGCCCAACGCTGGGGGGGCCACATCTGGAACATCGGCACCGTCGGCGGCAGGACCAAGCCGACGACGGGATACACATTCCAACGAATCCATGCCCAGACCCGACACCTCGTCGATGGGTGGGCCAACGGGAGGGCGCTCCATTCGCTGAAGGACGCGCCGACCAGGTTCGCGTTCGCCGATCGGATCCTGCTGAACATCCTGCATCGCCATCCCGAGCAGGGGCGACCGATCTTCGAACGTCTCTTCCGAACGACATCCATCGACGACGTACTGACGTTCCTCGACGAGCAATCGACACTCGCAGCCGATGCCCGGATGATGGGACGGCTCCCGTGGACGCCGTTCCTGCGCGCCGCATGCTCCGAGCTCGTCGCCGCCACGACGGCACCGATGCGCCACCGCCACGTGGGCCGATGAACACCACCGCCGCACTCGTCGGGCAGCGCATCGATGGCTTCCACCAGCCGCGAGTGTTCCTGCCAGTCGCTGCGGCGACCCTGGTCATCGCCGCAGTTGCGTCGATGGTCTCCCAGTCAGGCCCGGTCTCGGTGGCTGTGGTCGTGATGACGGTCGCGTTGCTCGGCATTCCCCACGGCGCCGTTGACCACCTGGCCGCAGTTGCGCTCGGCGGCCCGTTCGACACCTCCTCGCGCTCTCGATTCACCAGCGACTACGTGCGGGTCATGCTCGGTGTCGGTCTCGTCTGGCTCGTTGCGCCGACGATCGCCCTCGTCGTGTTCCTGATCGTCTCGGTCCACCACTTCGGCCAGTCGGACCTGGCGTATCTCGGCCTTCCGCGCCGCCGAGCCGTCGTCGTGCATTGGTCACGCGGTCTCGTACTCATCGGGCTCCCGCTCGTGGCACATCTCGAGGCGGTGAGCCCTGTCATCGAGCGCCTGGGCAGTGGCGACCCGGCGAGCTGGTCGTGGCTCGCCGATCGGTGGATCCTGTGGTCGGCGGTGCTCGTCACGCAGCACGTGGTCGTCGGCTGGACGCTGGCGCACGGGCACATCGATCGGCCCACGCTGGCGAGAGAAGCGATCACCGTCGCCGCACTCACCACACTGTTCCTGACCGCCGATCCGCTGATCGGGTTCGCCGTGTACTTCGGGTTGTGGCACTCCCTCGCTCATCTGTTCGTGCTCGCCGATCTGCTCGGAACCGAGCCGGCTCCGCTGCGATCAGTCGTCCGTCTCGCCGCACCGTTGAGCGCCGTGTCGATCCTCGCGATCGTGGCACTCGTCGCCGGTGCGTCGGCGGTCGACCGAGTCGACCTGATCGTGCCGTTGACGTTCGTGTTCGTCAGCATGCTCACGATGCCGCACCTACTCGTCGTGGAACGGATCTGGTCGACCCGTACCGTCGTCGAGGTGCCCACGAGGGCGCCCGAGAGTCCGGCAGGTCTCCTGCCGGGAAAGGAAACCTCATGACCGACATCAGCAACCCCGTGATCGACATCGGAATCCCGGAGGCAGCCCGCGTCGAAATCGCGTCCGAACTCGGTCGTCTGCTCGCGGACACCTGCACGCTCTACTTGAAGACGCACAACTACCACTGGAACGTCACCGGTCCGTTGTTCAACACGCTGCATCTGATGTTCGAGGTCCAGTACAACGAGCTCTGGTTGGCGATCGACCTGCTGGCCGAGCGGATCCGTTCGCTCGGTGAGTTCGCACCCGGGAGCTACGCCCAGTTCGCCCAGCTGTCCTCGATCGCCGAAGCCGATGGGGTGCCGTCGGCCACCGAGATGCTCGCCGATCTCGTCGCCGGCCATGAAGCGGTCGCCCGAACCGCACGGGCGGTGTTCGGTATTGCCGAGCGCGCGAGCGATCAACCCACCGCCGACCTGATCACCCAGCGGCTCCAGACCCACGAGAAGACCGCCTGGATGCTGCGCTCGATGCTCGCCTGAGCCCGCGATGTGGTGGAGACTGCATCAGTCCCGGCCTGATTCAGGGCGGGTCTGACCGGAAAGGATCACCCCCATGGCAACGACCACCATCGACACCCCCGTGGCGAGCGGCGTCACGCCCGAGCGCCTCGCCGACCTCCGAAAGTGGAACATCGGGCTCGCGATCGCGCACGCTGCGCAAGCGATCCTCATCCTGTTCCTCACCGACGACTTCTTCATCCAGGTCGTCTCGACATTTCCCGAAGGGCCGCCTGGTACTCGCGCCCCCGCATCGGAGGCACTGTTCGACGTCCGCATCGGTGTGGCCATCGCCGTGTTCCTCGGGCTCGCCGCAGTCGACCACCTCGTGACCGCCACCTTCGCCCGCTCGACCTACGAGTCCGACCTCCGACGTGGGATCAACCGGTTCCGATGGGTCGAGTACTCGTTCAGCGCCACCTTGATGGTGTTGCTGATTGGGTTCTACAGCGGCATCACGAACATCACGGCGGTGATCGCCGTGATCGGCGCAAACGTGGCGATGATCCTGTTCGGCTGGCTTCAGGAGCGGATGAACCCGCCGGGACGTACGTCGACCACGATGATGCCGTTTTGGTTCGGCACGATCGCCGGGATCGCCCCGTGGGTCGCCATTGCGGTGCAGATCATCGGGTCGAAGACCGTGCCCGGGTTCGTCTACGGCATCGTGATCGTGCAGTTCGTGCTGTTCTTCACCTTCGCCGGCAACCAGTGGCTGCAGTACCGGGGCATCGGCAAGTGGAGCAACTACGTGTACGGCGAGAAGACGTACCTGGTGCTGAGCCTCGCGGCAAAGTCACTGCTGGCCTGGCAGATCTACTTCCCCAGCCTCGATTCCTGAACCTCCCCCCG
>JANPKU010000136.1:0-7452 GCA_031426215.1 Actinomycetes bacterium | reverse complement strand
TCGGCGCAAACAGCCCTTCAGATACCCATGACACGTCCCAGTACCGACGTGATCGACGCCGCCTTACGGCTCGTCACCACACTCGCCGGTGCCACACTCACCAACGCCGACGGTGTCAGCGTCACCCTGGAACGACACGGTCGGCTGATGACCGTCGCTGCCACAGACGACGCTGTGAAGACGATGGACCAACACCAGTACGACACCGGTGAAGGTCCGTGCCTTGACGCGAAAGCTGAGGCCCGATGGTTCTACACCGAGTCGCTTGCGCACGAGACCAGGTGGCCCAGTTTCGTCCCGCTCGCACTCGAACAAGGCATCCACAGCATCTTGGCGTCACCGTTGATGACCCACGAACGACCTCAGGGTTCGCTCAACATCTACTCGTCGACCGACAAGGCGTTCGGCACACACGAACAGGAACTCGCTGCGCTCTTCGCGGCACAAGCGTCAGAGATCCTCACCACCGCCGACGAGGCCGTTACCGAGGAACAGTCGAACCAGCGCTTCACCGAAGCGCTCGAGGCCCGCCAAGCAATCCACCAAGCGCAAGGCGTGATCATGAATCGCGACCAGCTCGATGCCGCCAAAGCCATCGCCTCGATGATGAGCGCCGCCCGTTCGAACGGCACAACCGTTGTCGTCGAGGCCCTCGCCATCATTGCGACGCTCGACAGCCCGGACGGCTCGGAATAGGTCCCGATGAACACCGTCGAACGACTCGAGAAGGCCCGCAAAGAGCTCGGCCTGTCGCACTCGGATCTGTGGTGGCGTTACTTCGCGTTAGGCGGAATGAACAGCGCACTCGAGATCGAAGCCATTTTGTACCAAGCCCTCGTACCGACCGAACTCGACAGCGACCTCCTCGCTGTCTCCCTCAACGAACGGTTCGCGGAACTCGGTGGCGACCACCCGCTGCCGTACTCAGACGACGGGGACTCGGCCGGTCCCGAAACCTGACGGTCGGCGCTCGGTAACCGGCGCAGAAACCTGGGACGATGTCACTCGATACGCATCCCTGATATCGCCCGGGAGATGACCAGCTGCTGGATCTCGCTCGTGCCTTCGAAGATCGTGTGGATCTTCGCATCGCGGTGCCAGCGCTCGACCGGGTACTCGCGGGTGTAGCCATAGCCGCCGAGGATCTGAATCGCTTCCTCGGTGACACGCACTGCGGTCTCCGATGCCTTCCACTTCGACATCGAGCCCTCGCCGTTCTTGAACGTGCCGTTCTTGGCGAGCCATGCAGCGCGCCAGATCAAGAGCCGGCTGGCGTCGATCTCGGTCGCCATGTTGGCGAGCTTGAACGCGATCGCCTGGTTCATGATGATCGGCTTGCCGAATGCGTGGCGCTCCTTCGCGTAGTCGAGCGCGTACTCGTAGGCGGCACGAGCGACACCGAGCGCCTGGGCGCCGACGGCCGGACGGGTGGCCTCGAACGTCGCCATGGCGGGCTGCTTGCCGGTCGACACGTTCTCGCGGGCGCGGGCGAGCTTGGCGTCGAGTTTCTCCTTGCCACCGAGCAGGCACGATCCGGGAACCTTGACGTCGTCGAGGACCACCTCTGCGGTGTGGCTGGCCCGGATGCCGTGCTTCTTGTACTTCTGACCCTGCGACAGTCCGGGCGTGTTGGGCGGGACGATGAAGCTTGCCTGACCCTTGCCCTTGAGTTCAGCGTCGACGCTCGCGACGACCACGTGCACATCGGCGATGCCACCGTTGGTGATCCACGCCTTGGTGCCGTTGAGCGTCCACTCGTCCTTGGCCTCGTCATAGACGGCGCGGGTGCGCAGGCTCGAAACGTCAGAGCCGGCGTCGGGCTCGCTGACACAAAACGCGCCGAGCATCACCTTGTCGGCGGTGCCGTAACACTGGGGAACCCATTCCATGACCTGCTCCGGCGTGCCGTTGCCGGCGATCCCCGCAGCAGCCAGAGCCGAGCCCATGATCGCCATACCAATTCCGGCGTCGCCCCAGAACAGTTCCTCGATAGCGACCGGCAGCGTCAACCCTGTGGGATCGCCCATTGCGTTCATCAGGAAGTCGACCCCGTACAGGCCGATCTGCGCGGCCTCCTCGACGACTGGCCACGGGAACTCCTCGCGTTCGTCCCACTCCTCGGCGACGGGACGGATGACGCCCTCGGCGAAGTCATGGACCCACTTCTGGATCTGTAGCTGGTCTTCGTTGAGGTTGAGCGAGAAGTCCGTCATCACCCCAAGTTACCCATCGGTAACGAGGATGTCTACCCGTCGGTAACCTTCGCGTCGCTCTGCCCCGCGGCGCCGACTCGCACGGGTCTGACGCCCAGCGCGAGTCTGTGCTCCCGTGAAGACACACACCTGGCCGCTCGTCCTCGGTGTGCTCGTCATGTGGTGCGCCGGTTGCACCACTGACGAAGCCGCCAGCGACATCACCGAATCGCAACGCTCGACGACGACCGTCGAATCGACAACGACATCGAACGGTCCCACGCCCACGACAGAACCTCCGGAGACAACGGCACCCGAGCCACCACTCACCCCCGCCGACGACGCCACGATCGACTCGATCGTGATCCAGCTCGGGTCGTCACCTCCGGGGTGCGACCCGCTCGACACCCGGGCGTGCGTGCTCCCGTTCCCGAGCGACGCCCTCACCGTCGACGACGAATCGTCCGAGACCGGTCTGCGCGTTGCGTTCCCGGCGCAGGGACTGCCGACCAACTCTTCCGGTGCCCCGATCGATCCAACCGTGTGGAATCGCCAAGACGGCTTCAGCGCGAACACGCCGCTGCTGACGTGGATCGACGGCCTCGACGCCGCCGCGTCCGCCTTGCCTTCGTGGACCGATCTCGCATCGTCGCTCGACGACGACGCAACGGTGGTACTCGTCGACGCCGCGACCGGCGAGCGGATACCGCTGTGGGCCGAAACCGACGTCGACTCGTCCAGCCCCACCGGCGAGCTCTTGGTGATCCGACCGGCGATCAGCCTCGAGCCCGCCACCACCTACGCCGTCGCGCTCCGCGGTCTCGTCGCAACCGACGGCACACCGGTCGAACCGTCTGCCGCCTTCCGCGCCCTACGCGACCGACTGGCCACCGACATCGGACTCATCGAGGACCGCCGCGACGTGATGGCCCAGGCGTTCAACGCGTTGCAGCAATCCGGGGTCGAGCGGGACGACCTCCAGATCGCCTGGACCTTCACGACCGCCAGCACGACGAACACGACCGCCGACATCCTGACGATGCGCGACGAGACACTCTCCGGCCTCGACACAGCGGCACCCGAGTTCGAGATCACGACGGTGACCGAAAACCCCGAGCCAGGTGTGGCCCGGTTGGTCGAGGGCACGTACACGGCGCCCAACTGGATGACACTCGGCGGTGGACCGGGCACGATCTTGAATCGCGACGACGACGGCCGACCGGAGCTCAATGGCGTTCAGCAATCGCCGTTCGCCTGCGTGATCGCCGACTCCGTTCTGGTCGGCAGCGAGCCGGCCCACGCCGTGGTGTACGGCCACGGTCTACTCGGCTCGCACCTCGAGGTCGACGCCGGCAACATCGTGGCGATGTCGAACGAGCACAACGCGTTGTACTGCGCGACGAAATGGGCGGGCTTCAGTGACGACGACATCCCGACGGCGATCAGCGCAGTGCAGGACTTCTCGAACTTCCCGGCGTTCGTCGACCGGATGAGCCAAGGATTCGTCAACCAGCTCGTACTCGGCCGGTTGATGCTCGCCGACAACGGCCTCGTCGGCGAGCCCGCGTTCCTGCGGCCCGACGGCTCGACCGTGCTCGACACCTCGACGCTCCACTACGACGGCAACAGTCAGGGGGGCATCATGGGGATGGCGCTTGCTGCGATCTCGACCGACTTCCAGCGCGCCGTGCTCGGTGTGGTGGGCATGAACTACTCCACGCTGCTCCCGCGATCCGTCGACTTCGACGGGTTCGAGACCGTGCTGGAGCCTGCGTATCCCGACCCGGTCGATCGAGCCATCGGGATCGCAGCGGTGCAGATGTTGTGGGATCGCGCCGAAGGTGCCGGCTTCGTCCGCCACGTCATCGACGACCCGTTGCCTGGCACGGCGCCGAAGCAGGTGCTCATGCACGTGGCCTTCGGCGACTGGCAGGTGTCGGAACTGACCGCACTGGTTGCGGCACGCACGATGGGCGTCCCGATCCATCGTCCGGTGGCGGCCGACGGGCGCAGCCGTGAGGCAGACCCGGGCTGGGGCATCGACACGTTGGATTACGCCCGCGACACCTCGGCGCTGGTCATCTGGGACTCGGGTTCCGACCCGATTCCGCTCGAGGCCTCACCTCCGCGCACGAGCCGCGACCCGCACGGCGACCCTCGCAACGACGTCGAGGTTCGTCGGCAGAAGGCCGCGTTCCTGTTCGACGGCGAACTGATCGACGTCTGCGACGCCGGACCCTGCACCATTGCGGCCCGCTGACCGAGTCTGGTGAGTTCGGGGTCTGATGCGGCTGCGGTGAGTTTCCGCGTGGACAGGTCGCGCCGAAACTCACCGGAACGGGGTCAGACGGCAGCGAGGCGGAGGAGGTCGGGGGCCACCGTCGTGTAGATCAGGTTCGCGCCGGGCTTGTAGACGTGCACACCGTCCCATCGGTAGCCCAGGTCGGAGGCGATCGCCTCGTCGTTGCACCACTGGTCGGGTCCCTCGACGAACTCGACCCGGGGCGAGTCGTACGTCGCTGCAGTCTGACGGAGCAGGTCGTTCACGTGGGCAACACGCGCATCGTCACCGCGTTCGGGCAACGCCCGCACTCCGGCACCCTCGACATCTTGCGGGCGCATGCAGGCCACTTCGAGCAACGCCACGTTCGTGCCTTCAGCAAGCATGGCGTCGATACCCGAGGTGAGGTTGTCGACGAACAGTGCATCGCCCTCAGGTGTGTCGAAGCCGTACACGGTGCCCTCGTCGTCGATGTCGAACACATCCCACGCTCCGACCACCACCAACGCAACATCGTTGCCAGCGGCCGCCGCGGCCCAATCATCCTGCCAGCCCTGGCAGATCGAAAAGTTGTTGCCGAAACTCACCGAACTCTGCACCGAACCGGAGTCGTACACGCTGCACCCGTCGACGCTGCCGTTGACGACGGCCGGGAACGCACCCTCGATGCCGTCGGGCAGGTTGATCGCCAGCGCGTTCGCCTGGGAGTCGCCGACGATGGCCAACCTCGCCGACGATGCCGGCACGACCGGAGCGATCGGGGCCGACGTCGGCGCTACGGAATCAGCGACAGGAGGCGACGCTGCATCACCGATGACGGCGCCACTGGCGGCCGCACTGTCGAGCTCGAACACCGCGTCGTCGCCACCTTCGAAACGGTTGAACTGATCCACGCTCACGTAGAACACCAGCAACGCACCGACGAGCGCAGCGCCGCCGGCGAGCGGCCAGTAGGTGATCGTCGCCCGATCGTTCCACCACCGACCGATCGCCCCTTTGCGCACCGGCGTCTCCAGGTACCGGTACGACGCCTCCGCAATCACGACGGTGAGCAGCATCGCCCACACGAACTTGACCACCGACCCCGTCGTTGCGCCGACGATCACGAAGATCGGCCAGCTCCACAGGTAGAGCCCGTAACTCCGCTTGCCCATCTCCACCAACGGGTTCCAACTCATCATGCGTCGAAAGCCGAGGGCTGCCGGGTGCACTGCCACCATCACGGCGACCAGTGACAGGATCGACACGAGTGGCAGGAGCCACTGGTACACGTAGCCCTCGGTGAGCACGGCGACCGAGGCTGCGCACCCGAGCATGGCGACCGCGGCGGCGCCGAGTGGATCGAGAATCCTGCCGACCGGAGCGTCGGGTGCACGCGTCCACCGCCATGGTCGCCACAGGAACGCGGTGCCCGCACCGAGCAGCAAGCCGCCCGCGCGGGTGATCGTCGAGAGGTACAAGAAGTTCGTCCGGTCGAGACCCTCGAACGCAGCAGGTGGACCGCCGAGCGGCGTCGGTGAACGGCCGTGCATCCAGAACATGTAGGCAAACACCACGAACGCCGCAGCAACGATCGCTCCGCCGATCACGTGTCGCGGAGCCCGCACCCGCAACAACGCCACGAACACGAGCGGCCAGATCAGATACCACTGCTCCTCGACAGCGAGGCTCCACAGATGTCGCAGCAGCGGTGGCTCGCCGGCGAAGTACGGCACGTTGCCGAGGATCTGGCCCCAGTTGTTGACGTAGAAGATCGACCAGGGGATGTCGCGGCGCACCTGCGACTGCTGCTCGGCCGAGCCCGCAATCGCCGCCCACACCGCCACGGCGAGCAGCACCGCGTAGAGCGCAGGGAAGAGTCGGCGGGCGCGCCGGAGCCAGAACTGGCGGAACGACACCTGCCCGTCGCGGTCGGTCTCGTCGAGCAACAGTGAAGTGATCAGGAACCCCGACACGACGAAGAACACCTCGACACCGAAGAACCCGCCGTGCATCCAGGAGAACCCGGCGTGGTAGAGCAGCACGGCCACCACCGACACGGCCCGCACACCGTCGAGGCTGGGCTGATATCCCATGCGTCGGGGCGCGCCGGTACCGATCGGTCGGAGGCTCGGGTGGGATGCGGAGTCCCCCGAGCGCGCGCGGGGATCGATGAGGGACGTCACGAGAACGACATTCTTCCAGCTGGAACCCCGATACGCACACCGGGCGCGGTCACGTCGCCACTCGATGATCGTTCTCGAACTCGGTTCGATGGACTCCGCACCGGTCGTCGTGCTCGCCCGGGTCATGGACCGCACGCCGTCCCACCCGTCGTGACCCACCTGTCGTGACTCACCCGTCCCGGTCACCGTCGCTGCTCGGCCACCGGATCGTCCCCGCGATCGCGCCGCTCGTAGCATCCGCCCGATGCCCGACGCCCCGACCAGTGCCGCACCCGCCCCCGATCAGACCGACATCGATCAGACCGCCCCCGACCCCGTGGCCGCCTCGACGACACCCGAGCACCTCGATGCCCGGGCGCGAGCCGGTCGGGCCGTACGCGACATCGGCCATGCACTGATCGGGCACCAGGCCGACGACGCTCTCATCGACGAGGTGGCCGCCACGCTCGACGAGCTGACCGCCAGGCTCACCTCCGGCCTCGCTCGAAGCCGCGAGCCGGGCAGCTTCCAACGCGGTGACGACTGGGGCGCCGACCCCGATCAGACCGACTTCACGGGGTTCGACGACCGGCCCGTCAGCGGTCGGTCGAGCCCATGGGGCCTCGATCCGTTGATCCGTCGCAACGGCGACGAGATCGAGGCCACCGTCACGCTCCGCTCGGCGCACGAGGGCGCGCCGGGTCGCAGTCATGGCGGGGTGGTGTCAGCGCTGTTCGACGACATCTACGGCTTCGTGCTGTCGATCACGCGCACGCCCGGCTTCACCGGCGAACTCGGCATCCGGTACGAGGGTGGCACGCCGCTGCACGTGCCA
>JANPKU010000135.1:0-8785 GCA_031426215.1 Actinomycetes bacterium | reverse complement strand
GCCTGTGCTCGTCGTGGTCATCGACGTACTGCACGCCGAACTCGAAGAGGTCCGCCAGATGTCCGACGGCCGACCGATCGCCGACTGGGCGCCTTGGGTCGGCGCAATCTCCGGGCTGGAGACCTATCCGAGCGCCACCATCGTGGCCGTCGAGCGGCAGGCGACCTGTGGCGGCCTGGAACTTTCGATCGCCGCTGACATCCGAGTGGCCGCACCCGACGCCCGACTCGGCGTGCTGGAGACTCGGATGGGGATCCTGCCTGGCGCCGGCGGAACGCAGCGACTCCCGGAGTTGATCGGCTTCGGCAACGCGTCGCTGCTGGTACTCACCGGCGAGCCGGTCTCCGGACGTGAGGCCCACCGGATGGGCCTCGTGCAACTCCTCGCGGACGACCCCGCCGCCCGAGCGACAGCGCTGGCTGACCACCTCGCCACCATTGGCCCGACCGTGCTCGGCGCCGCAAAGAGGGCCATCGCCGCCGGGCGCGTCCGCAGCGACAACGGCTTCCGCGTCGAAGGGCGTGCCTTTCTCGCCGTGGTTGGCACCGACGAGTCCAAAGAGCGCATCGAACGCTGGCTCGATGCGCAGGCCGAAGGCCGCAATCCGGCGCTCGACAACAGCTCGCTGCCGTAGCTCGCTACGGCAGGAGTCGGCACGACCTGCCGACGACACAACACGGTTGCTCATCCTGGGCGCCGGTCAACTACATGGGGGTAACAATGAAGACACGCATCAGGAACATCGGGATATTCGGGGTGTGCGGGATGATGGCACTCGGGGCTTGCGGGAGCGACAGCGACAGCAGTGCACCGGCATCTGACGCACCGGCATCCGACGCACCAGCTACCGAAGCCGGAGCGACGACGCCTGACGACGCAGCGAGCGCAGCGGACTACAGCGTGTTCGACGGCGCGACGGTCGGCATCGTGTCACTGGCTCCAGGCCTCGAGCCGGTCGATCGAATTCAGGCCGGCGTCGAGGAGTGTGTGACATCCAACGGGGGTTCGGTGCAGGTCTTCGACGCGAAGGGCGGCACCGAAGCCGTCATCGCCTTCGAACAGGCCAACGCTGCGGGCGTCGACGCGATCTACAACGTGGCCAATGACGTCGGTGGCGGAGGCCTCGACGCCGAGCTGGCCGTTGCGGCCGATGCCGGTCGCCATGTCGTGACGGCCTGGGGCGGCCAGCGCCTCGGCACGTACGCCGTGACGGGCCTCGAATTCCAGAGCGCTGCACGCGTCGGCCAATACGTGATCGACCGACTGGCGGCCCAGAACGACGGCGTCGCTTCGGGCAAAGTGCTCGTGGTCAACGCACGCGTGACACCGAGCCTGCGCCAGCGAGCCGATGCGTTCACCGCAATGGTGGGACCAGATACCGAATTCCCCGACATCGAAGTCGAGGAGATCGAGGTCGATGTGGCGAACGCTTTGTCCGATGCGCAAGCCAAGGTCGAGCAGGCCCTCCAGGCCGACCCCGACATCGATGCCGTGTACACATCGTTCGACACGATCGGTCAGGGTGCTGCCACGGCGGTCGACGCCGGTGGTGGTGACCAGTTCGTGGTCTCGTTCAATGGCGACTCAGCCGCACTCGACCAGATGCGCGCCGGAGGGAGTTTCGCCGCTACTGCAGCCAACGATCTCGAGGGAACGGCAACCATTGCCTGTGATCTCTTCGCGCAGCTGCTCGCCGGCGAAACACCCGGCGCGACGACCTACTGGATGGACAGCCCACTCGTGACACAGCAGAACGTCCCGCCATCCGGCTTCGTCGCAGGTTCGGGTTCGTTCGAGCTCTACCAGCCATAGTCTGACCGCCTTGCCGGCATCACCGTCCAACGTCACCCCATCCGACACGATGCCGAGTCACGACGACGACGCCCGCGGAGCCTTTGGGCTCCGCGGGCGGGTCGCCATCGTGACCGGCGCATCATCGGGACTCGGCGCCCACTTCGCTTCCGTACTGAGCAAGGCAGGAGCGTCCGTCGTACTCACAGCCCGCCGAGAAGATCGTCTTCGCGACGTTGCCAAGCACCTCCCAGGTTCACTCGTGATCGCCGCCGACATCTCGTCGGAATCAGATCGTGAACTCATTGTCCGCGAAGCGATCGAGCACTACGGGCACGTTGACGTCCTTGTCAACAACGCCGGCATCGGCACCGGCGTCGCCATCGAGGACGAGAGCACCGAGCAGTTCCGCCTCGCCATGGAGGTCAACGTCACTGCCGTCTGGCACATGTCCAAGCTCTGCGCGCCGAGCATGATCAGCTCCGGACGAGGATCAATCGTGAACATCGCCTCGATTCTGGGTTTCGTCGGGTCGACGCCGATCAAGCAATCCCACTACTGCGCGAGCAAGGGTGCAGTGGTCAACTTGACCCGCGAATTAGCACTGCAATGGGCCCGAAAGGGCGTCCGAGTGAATGCGCTGTGTCCTGGCTGGTTTCCGTCAGAAATGACAGATGGGATGGACACCGATCCGGGGAGCCAACGCTTCATCACGACGAACACACCCATTCCCCGAATGGGTGAGCTCGGCGAACTCGATGGGCCGCTCCTGTTGCTCGCCAGCGACGCCGGGTCGTTCATGACCGGCCACAGCCTGATCGTCGACGGCGGCTGGACGGCTCGCTAGCCCCGATCACACCGACCGAGGATGACGGATATGGCCGCTGCCCAAACTGAGATCGAGGCCTCTTGACAGCGATTGTCTACCGCCTCAGCGAAGGGCCGGGACTTGGCTGGGGTTGGTGGACTCGCCTACGTTTTGGCGAATGAACGCGATCCAGCAAATACCGCTAGCGACTATCTCCGGCGATGAAGCGTCGTTGGCCGATCATGCCGGCAAGGTGTTGCTTATCGTCAATGTCGCTTCGAAGTGCGGGCTGACCCCGCAGTACGAACAGCTTGAAGCGTTGTACCAGGTGCGGCGTGGCGACGGGCTCGAGGTGCTCGGCTTTCCGGCCAACAATTTCTTGGACCAGGAACCGGGCACGGACGACGAGATCGCTGAGTTTTGCAGCACCGCCTATTCGGTGAAGTTCCCGCTGTTCAGCAAGATCAGCGTCGTTGGCGATGATCAACATCCTCTGTATCGGGAGCTCACCGCCGCTGTCCCGCACGCCGAGGGCGACCCGGGCGCGTTCCGGGACACACTGAAGGGCCACAACATCGCCACCACCGAGGAACCGGATGTTTTGTGGAACTTCGAAAAGTTCCTGGTCGCCCGCGACGGCACGGTCGTGCGCCGCTTCGCACCGACGGTGACGCCCGACGACCCTCTGATCCAGACCGCAATCGACCAGGAACTGGCCAAGTTGGCGTAGACGGCCGGGTCGACAGCACGGAAGACACTGAGACCCACTCGCATCAAGGTTCGGCGCACATCATCCACGCCCTCGCGGCCGTCGGCTTCCGCATCATTGCGACCCCAGGGCTACGTTTCGAACGGCCCTCGGACATTTGATGGATGTCACCGGCCAACCGGTGACTGCGCCGGCCACCAGTTCCTCGTTGGTCGAGCCACCGAGGCGAAGCGTCATGGTCGTGCCCGTCGCGACCGCGTCCCCCTCCGCGCCGAGCAACTCGGGCCCAACCGCCATGATGGGTCCGCCGGCGTCGATGATCGCCTTGAACGTCGCAGCCAAACTCGGGCGTCGAGACTTCGACGACAGCGCGAAGTGCAGGCTGCGGACTTCTCCCGCGTCCTTCGCCGAAGTCCGTGTAGCTGTAGCGCCAGGCTTTAGCCAAGCCCGTAGATCACCGGCTCATCGAGCGCAGCTGCACGCATCACCGAAACACCGTCGACACCGTCAGCATCCAAGAGCAATAAGTTCACCCAAGGTCTCAGCGTCGCGGCACACCTCGTCGCCCTCAGTGAGGGCGACCCAGCGACCTGCCCATCTGGAGAGATCGAGTGTGCGAGCCATCAGCCGAAGGTTACTAGTGGGCAGTCGCGCGATCGACGATCAGGAGCCGTGAGATCACATCGAAAAGGAGGAAGGTCGGCGTCGGTTGCGTTCGGATCGGGCCCCGGGCGCTCGAGCGAGATCAGGTCAGTCCGCCTCGCCAGCTCGGGTGTCGTGTGATGTCGGCTTCAGCCGGTCGTGTGGGCAAGCGGAAAGAGGGTATACACCCTTGCAGGTACCCCTGAGGGGGAACCTGGCAGTCCGAAACTGGCTGGATCGCCTAGCTCCAGTCGGGCGAGCACGACGATCAGAAGGTTGCGCAAAGCGCAACCTGCAAGGGTGTATGCCCTCACGCCGCCCGGACACACGATCGGCTGAAGCCGACATGAGACGAGACACGATCCGACGAGGCAGGCCCGCTGCGCACGGCCGGACTACCCGCCATCGACCGGAACCCGAACGGCAGGCTCACTGAGCAAACACCAAACAACACCTCGCGGCCCTACATCACCTTTCGCCGCCTCACCCCGCTCAGCCAGTGATGCCACCCACAGGGAACAGCACCAGGTGAACGTCACGAACAGCGAAGAATTACCCGCGAGCAAACTGGCGAGGCTCAACGATGGAGCGTTCCGAAATCCGTCGAGCAAGTGCACGATCACCACTGGTAGGGGCACCAAATCGGGTCGTCGATCGTGTCATGCGTCGTGCGAGACAGAACCCCGAAGCGCGACGCCGACGATGTCGCGCCCGGCCGTGGACCGTGCCTTTACACGGTCATGGCAGATCACACTCGCTCGCCCGACGAAACACTTCTTTCCGACGCCGCGCCGCGCCCGACGCCGCCGATGCTCGTCAACGTGGTGCAGGCTGCGGAGATCCTCTCGTTGAGTCGGTCGTCGATCTATCAGCTCATCTGGAACGAACAGCTGGTTCCGATTCGAATCGGACGGAGCGTCCGATTCTCGGTCAACCAGCTCGAACGGTTCGTGGCCGAGCAGGCTTCCGACACCCCACGGTAGATCGCGCCGACGGTCAGCGTTCGACCAGAATTTCTGCCCGCGTCCTGTAGTCGCCAGGGTACGGCGCCCAGCCGAAACCGATGCGGACGATGCCCTCCAGGCGCTTGCGCTCCGTCAGGTCGAGACTCGTCCACTCGTTCATCATCAAGCCGATACCAGGATCCTTCACGTTGCTGGCGATGACGCAGAGAAATGTGAATGGCGGGAACGCCAGCTCCATGAGCCATCGCCACTCGCCCCTCTCTGGCTCGACCATCACCGTCGGGCCGACCATGCGTGACGTTGGCCCGAAGTACAGGCCGAACCCAAGAGCTAGCGCGTCGGGAATGGGCTCGAGCGATTGCTCCAGCACAATTCGCCTGATCTCCGGATGTCGTTCGGCAAGATCCCACGAGCCGCTGAGCGAGCAAAGGCATGACAGCACTTGACGAGCAAACGCGCCTGGATTCACGCCGCCGTCATCCTCGGATCCCGCGACGAAACTCCACCCAAGCGGATCGGCGAGCTCGTCGAGTGCCAATGGATGGGGAAGTTCGTCAAGCGTTGCACGGGCGATTTCGGCCCAGCGCTGGTACTCGGTTCCGTAGTGCGTGCCGGTGTACGAGTTGCAGGCTCCGCAGAGAGTGAAGCCGAAGATGCCCCCCTGCTGGTGTTCGCCGCCAGGAAGGTCATCGATCTCCCTGCGCTGCATCCAGTCATCGAACGAGTGCGAACGCGATGTCTGAAGGTTGCCGCTGGACTTCGGCGGGATGTGCTCCTTGGTCAGCGTCGTCTCCTTGCCACAGAGCCGGCAGCATCCGACAACGCGACGGCGGGGAAGTATCTCGATGACGTCCTCGTCGAGGAAACCCGGTGGGGCCGCAGCCCAGGCATCCTCGAACAGACCCTTGACGTTGGGGTCGTCGGCCCTGGATGGGTCCTTGGTAGCGATGATCCAAGTCATGGAGAGTTCCAGAAGTGTGGCTGAACAGTGCTCGGAGCAGCACACTTCGGCCTGCCATCGCGAGATTCTCATCCAGAGGAGAAGATGCCCCCGCACCGAAAGACCGTCGCCGGTCACTTCGCCTGCGCCGAGACACCCATCATCCCGTGCTGCGATCCGCAAGTAGCGCCGGAGGCCGGTCACTGCATTCAGGCGAGACGGTTTGGGAGCAAGTCCTAGGAATGGCCGTTGCTCACCTCGTTGCTCACTTGGCCTCGAAGGGGTGAGAGAACGAAAGAAGCCCAGGTCTGCGACCTGGGCCTTTACCGTGGAGCTAAGGAGAATCGAACTCCTGACCTCTTCCATGCCATATACCTGTGGGATGTTCGCCGACGTTCGCCATCGTTCGTCAAGCACCGTGTAGATACGGACTTTCTGTTCGTCCACGTTCGCTCTGGTTCGCTGAGACCTTGGGTTGTAGAGTGTCAACCAAGGTGTCGCCCGATCCGGGAGGGAACTGATGGCCGCCAAGAAGAGCCGACGAAGCCGCGGCGACGGAGCCCTGTTCTACCGCGCCGACCGCGACCGCTGGATGGGACGAATCAGTGTCAACGGCAAACCCCGCACCGTCTCGGCGCGCACCAAGACCGAAGCCCGCTACAAACTCGACCAACTCCGCCGCGCCGCCGACGACGGACTCCCCGTCATCACCCGCGACCGCACCCTCGCCGAACTCCTCGAACTCTGGCGCACCAAAGCGCTCCCCAACCGTGACCTCTCCCCCGCCCGCATCGCCAGCCACGACTGGGCCATCCGCATCCTCACCCACGAACTCGGCGGGATCAAACTTCAAGCACTCACCGTCGACGACGTCGAAGCCGCCCTCGCCCGCCGCACCATCCCGGCGGACGAACAACCAACCCCCCGGAAAGGACGCGGACGAGCTGCAACGAGCGCGCTGTCACGGAACTCGCTGATCAAGCTGCGCTCCACGCTGTCCCAAGCACTCACCTGGGCACAACGACGCGACCTCGTCACCCGCAACGTCGCCACCCTCGCGGAGCTCCCCACCGGCGCCGCCGTCGCCCGCACCGGCAAATCACTCAGCATCGAACAAGCACGCCAACTCCTCGCGACCGCGGCCGGCACCGAACTCGAAGCGATGTGGACCCTCATGCTCTACCTCGGACTGCGACCCGGCGAAGCCGCCGGACTGTCCTGGAACGACATCGACACCACCAACGCCACCATCCACATCTGGCGCGCCCGCACCACCAACACCGACGGCTCCGCAACCATCGGTGCAACCAAGACCCCCGGCAGCATCCGCACCCTCGAAGCCCCCCAAGTCGTCCTCGACACACTCGAACGCCACCGACAACAACAACACGACCACGCCGCCGCCCTCGGCACCGCCTGGTCCAACCCCGACAAGCTCGTGTTCACCTCCCCCAGCGGCCGACCCGCCGACCCCAAAGCCGTCCGCAACGAATTCGACCACCTCATCACCTCCGCCCGCATCGAGGGTCGTTGGACCCCCAACCTGCTGCGTCACACCGCCGCCAGCCTCATGGCCGACGCCGGACTGCCCATCGAACACGTCGCCGACCAACTCGGCCACAAAGACCTCCGCATGCTGCAACAGCACTACCGCCACCGCATCAAACCCACCATCGGCGGCGCCCACATCCTCGACGGCGTGCTCGGTGCCAGCTCCTCGGCACCCGACGAATGAGCAGACTCATGCCAATGGCCCATCCGGGGCCCGTCACATCGACATCGACTCGCTCTTCGAGGATACGCGTCCACCGACCCGGGTCTGATGACTTCTCTCGGTTACGAGCGTGCGAGGGAATCGGCTGGCATAGGTGACCGTCGATCGGCTCAACGGAGATCTCGTCGAGTCGGCAGGTCGCTCACTGAACATTGACCCAACACCGCTACCACAGCACCGACCGACTTCCCGACGAATTGAAGGGGGGCAGAGAATCGAACAGAACCGGACCCTCCACAGGGTCCGGTTCTCGATGTCTTGCGTCGTCACCTGGGTCTCGGGGGCGTTGGGTTCAGTTGGCGTCCCGGCGGTACAGCAGTGCGGTCCCGATGGCGATTGCCGCGACGATGTAGCCGGAGAAGAGGAATGCGTCCTGCACTCGTGTGAGGGCAGCTGCCATCGTTTCGGCGTTGTCGCCGGCGGACGTGATGTTGAGCAGGCCGGCAGCTGCGCTGAAGGGCATGAGCCGGGAAAAGTTCGCCGGTGCGAAGCCTTTGATGAGGTTCTCGATGACGAGCGCCCAGACGAGCACGCCGGTGACGGCGCCGGCGCTGTGCCGGACGATCAGGCCGATCCCGAGGCCGAGCATCGGTGCAAGGGCCGTGAGGAGGAGACCCCATGCAGCGGTGGCGAGCGATCCGGATGTGTCGCCGGCTTCGAGTCCGCCGAGGATGGCACCTCCGAGCCCTGCGGCCATGCCGAGGATTCCCATGGCGAGGCCGAGCCCGGAGCTGACGATGGATTTGGCGGCCACGATCACCCACCGTGCGGGTTGTGTGGTCACTGCTGTGGCCAGGGTGCCGTGTTGCACCTCGGACGTGATCGACAGCGTGCCCATGACGATGGCGAGGACCATGGTCAACCAGGTGGAGAAGACGAATGTCTCGCCGACCGTGAAGGGCAGGTTCGTGTCGGGGTCGGTCTTGACGAACGTGGCGAGGATCCACGACATCAGCACGCCGATGATGACCACAGCGGCCAGGAGACCTGGTGTGGATCGGATGCTTCGGACCTTGATCCATTCGCTGCGCAGCGCAGCGGGGAGCGAAGTGACAGCGTCGCTGCGCTGACGGGTCGGTGGTGGTTGGGCGTCTGCGTGCAGGGTGGTCGTCGGGAATGTGGTCATGGTCATGGCGGGTCCTTGTAGGTGTTGTGG
>JANPKU010000134.1:0-7870 GCA_031426215.1 Actinomycetes bacterium | reverse complement strand
GGGGCGGTTTCCCGAAGCGCGCCGCGGCCGTCAGGGCCGCGGCGAACGCCAATCCGCTCACCCGTTGTCGCCGTTGCGGTGAGCTCGCCCGCCCGGGTGACCCGTGGCAGGCCGGCCACACGATCGACGGCGACACGCGGGCGCCGCTCGCCCCTGAGCACCGGTCGTGCAACGCCTCGGCTGGGGCGTCGGCCGGCAACGCTGCCCGCAACCTCCCGACATCGAGGGCCTGGTACTGACATGAGCGACGATCGCCGGGAGAGGCTCGAGGCACTCCGTGACCAGCTCACCGCGGCGGCCGCGACGTGCTCGGAGAACATGCTCCCGCAGTTGGCGGCGCAGCTTCGGGCGACGCTGGCCGACATCGCCGCCCTGCCCGCCGAGGTCGAGAAGGTGTCGCTGACCGATGAGCTTCGTCAACGTCGAGCAGCGCGTCGGGTCGCAACGCCCGCGGCTCCAGCATCTGCCACCGGGACAGGTCAGTAGCGCCGGCGAGGATGCCGTCAGGTTCGCCGCCTCGTGCGGCCTACACCTCGACCCGTGGCAGGCGTGGTGCCTGGACAAGATCCTGGCCGAGGACGAGTTCGGCCGCTGGTGCGCCCGCAACATCTGCCTGATCCTGCCCCGCCAGAACGGCAAGAACGCCGTCCTCGAAGCGCTCGAGCTGTTCGCCTTCTACGTGCTCGACGAGACCCGGATCATTCACTCGGCGCACCTCGGCAAGACGGCCGCCGATCACATGAATCGCATGTCGTCGCTGGTCAGGTCGAACCCCGACCTCGACGAGATCACCCACATCTACGTGGCGAACGGCAAGGAAGCCTTCCAGCGTCTCGACTCCGGGGCGCGGTTGGAGTTCATCACCCGTGGCCGCAAGACGGTGCGTGGCGGTTCGCCGTCGCGGGTCATCTTCGACGAGGCCCTGTTCCTCACCGACGAGCAGGCCCAGTCGATCCTGCCGGCGATGTCGGCGCAGTCGATGAACGCCGACCCGCCGCAGATGATCTACACGTCGTCCGCGCCGCTGGCTGAGTCGACGGTGTTGCACCGTGTCCGTCAGCGTGGCATCTCGGGCGACGCCGGCCGAATGTTCTTCGCCGAGTGGTCGTGCGACGAGGACGTCGATATCAACGACCGTGACGCCTGGTACGCCTGCAACCCCGGGATGGGTATCCGCATCTCCGAGGAGTGGGTGGCGTCAGAGGAGTTGACGACGCTGTCTCGCGAGGCATTCCTCGTCGAACGTCTCGGCGTCGTCGCCTCGTCCGACGGTGGCTCGAGCGTGTTGCCTGCCGACAAGTGGGAGGCGTGCCGCCAACCCTCGTCGACGATGACGGGTACACCACGGCTGGCGCTCGCCGTCGGCCCCGGCATGGCTGCCGCTTCGTTCGCTGTTGCGGGCGACACGGTCGCCGCAGGGGTGACGCACATCGAGGTCACGACCACCGCCCCGGGTACCGGGTGGGTGGTCGAGGTCGCGGCCCGTGCGGTGAAGGCGTTGGGCTGCCCACTGATCGTGGACCCCCGTTCGCCCACCGCCGGGCTGTTTGCCCCTCTCCGCGCCGCTGGCGTGGAGCTCGTCGAGGTGTCGACCGCCGAGTACGTCGCCTCGTGCGCCGCCCTGCAGGACGGTGTGATCAACGGTCGGGTGCGTCACATCGGCCAACCACCGCTCGACACCGCCGTGCTCGGCGCCGACATCCGTCCGGTTGGCGAGTCGTGGGCGTGGTCGCAGCGTGCGTCGACGATCGATATCACCCCGCTGGTGGCGGTGACGTTGGCGGCCGGCGCGAGTGGCGGGGCGGCCAGCAAGCCCGTGTTCGCGTACTAGGCCCGAGGAGGCTGCATGAATGACCATGTCGCCTCGGTCGCCGAGGTTGTGGGTGCTGCGTCGATCGTCGCCGGTGCGTCGATGTTGTCGACTGCTCTCGGGTTCATCGTCGGTGGTGTGTTCGGGTTGCTGTTCGCAAGGTCGATCAGTCGATGAGCCTGCTGTTTCGCCCACGCGAGTCGCGCTCGATCTCCTATCAGGACATCTTCGGCCGCGGCTACGACGTCGACGCTGACCGCCGGTCGGGTTCGTCGACCTATAGCGCCAACGACGCCCTGTGCCTGTCGGCGGTCGCGGCGTGCGTGGAGTTGCGCGCCAACTACGTCTCGCAGCTCCCGTTCGACGCCTACCGCGATGGCCCGTCTGGCTCGAGTGTGAAGGTGTCGCCCCAGCCGACGGTCATCACGCGCCCGTCAGCGCGTGGCGTCACGCGCTCGGCGTGGATGAAGCAGGCGCAGTACGCCCGGTTGCTGTGGGGAAATGCGACGCTCGTCGTCGGCTCCCGTGATGGCGCCGGCTACCCGAAGTCGTTGGACGTGCTGCCGCCCTGGGAGGTGTCGTTCTCCAACACGTCCGTGCTCGAGCGCCTTCAGGTGACGGTTGCAGGGCAGCCGTTCGACCCAGCAGACCTGGTCATCGTGCCCGGCCAGGTGCGACCTGGCTGCACGGTGGGGGTGGCCCCGCTGGCCGCCTCTGGCCTCGTCGATCTCGGCAAGCGGGCGCAGGAGTTCGGCCGGAACTGGTTCACGAACGGTGCGGTTCCGTCGTCGATCGTCTACTCGGACAAGGAGATGGACAGCACCGAGGCTGATGCGATCGTGAAGACGATCCAGTCGAAGTGGCGCAATCGCAAGCCGGCAGTGCTCGGCTCGGGGTTGCGGTTCGAGAAGGTCTCCGTTGCGGCGAACGAGTCGCAGTTCTTGGAGACGATCCGTCAGAACCAGGCTGAGATCGCCATCGTGTTGGGCATCGCGCCCGAGGCGATCGGCGTGTCGGTGGGTGCGTCGAACACGTACGCGAACCGTGAGCAGAACGCTCAGCAGGTGATGCTCAACACCGTCAACAACGACCTGCTGCTGTGGCAGGAGACGTTGTTCGAGGTCGTCCCCAAGCCGCAGTTCGTCCGGTTCTCGACGGGCGGGTTCCTCCGCTCCGACCTCAAGTCCCGTTACGAGTCCTACCAGATCGGCATCACTGCTGGCTTCCTCCAGCAGGACGAGGCGCGCGCATGGGAAGACCTGCCGCCACTGCCACCCACCCAAGGAGGACCACCCGATGCGTGAGTCCCGTTTCTGGCGCGTCCCCGCCGCCGAGATCCGAGAGGCCGGCGACGGCTCCGTGATCCTCGCGGCGTACGGCGCGGTGTTCATGCGCTACTCCCAGAACCTCGGCGGGTTCGTCGAGCAGCTTGCCCCGACGACCTTCGACGACGTACTCAAGCGAGCCGGCGCGAACGTGCAAGGCCTCGTCAATCACGATGCCAACTGGCTGTTGGCCGACACGGAGTCGGGCACGTTGCGGATGTGGACCGACGAGGTCGGACTGCCGTACGAGATGGATCTCGACATGTCCGACCCGGATGCCGTCCGCGCCATCGCGAAGGTCCGCACGCGCAAGATGCGCGGCTCGTCGTTCAGCTTCTCAGTACCTGGTGGCGGCGATGAGTGGACGTTGACGGAGCAGGGCTTCCCGCTCCGCACGATCCGCACGGTCTCTGGTTTGTACGACGTCGGTCCGGTCGGCTCCCCCGCCTATCTCGGCACCGAAGCTGACGGCCTCGCCGTGGCCCTCAGGAGCCTCGCTGACAGCCGCAATCTGAACTTGGGCAGCGTCGTAGACCTTGCCCGCAAGAACGAGCTCCGTGGGCTCCTGGAGGGCGAACCGCCCGCACCAGTGCCGGCCCCGGAACCCGCACCCCCCGTTGTCGACGACGCCGCGGCGCAGCACGCCAGGAGCGACGACAGCCACAACCGGACCCGTTTGCGGTTCGGTCTGCCGACCATCTGAGCCACAGACCGGCGCACCTCACCAACACCTTTCCCCCCAAGGAGAAATAGGCATGAGCCTCGCAATCGCTCAGCGCCTGACCGAGGAGCGCGTCCGCGCCCGCGAACAGGCCAAGACCATCATCGACGCTGCGGAAGGCCGTGAGTTCACGGCCGAAGAGGATCAGTCCCTCGCCCGCATCGACACCGACCTCAACGAGCTCGAGAGCCGCATCGGCGACATCCTCGACGCCGAGCGTCGCGCCCAGGATCTGGACGCCAAGCTCGCCACGTACCGCCCGACCGTCGATCCGTCCCGTCCCCGTGACGAGGCCACCGAGCTCCGCTCGTGGCTGCGTGGCGAGGGTGGCAAGACGTTCGAGGTGGAGCGTCGTGACGTCCTCAAGACCTCGACCGGCGCCCCGGTGCCGACCTCGTTCTACGACCAGCTCGTCGTGCACATGGTGCATGTCGGCCCGATGCTCGAGCTGTCGACGGTGCTCAACACCGCCTCCGGCGAGAACATGCAGATTCCCCGCACGACCGCCTTCTCCACGTCGGCGATCACGGCTGAGGGTGCTGCCATCTCGGAGTCCGATCCGACCTTCGGTGCGTTCGTCACCCTCGGCGCCTACAAGTACAGCCACCTCGTGCAGGTCTCTCGCGAGATGATCGAGGATCAGGGCGTCGACGTGGTCGGATTCCTGGCCGAGAACACCGGCACCAGCCTCGGCGTGAAGGTCAACACCGACCTGACCGTCGGCACCGGTTCCAGCCAGCCGCGCGGCATCACCCTCGACACCACCCTCGGCGTCACGGGTAGCGCCTCGGTCGCTGGTGCGTTCACCGCCGACAACCTGATCGACCTCGTCTACTCGGTCAACCAGGCCTACCGGCGTCAGCCGCGTTGTGCGTGGCAGATGCGGGATGCGGCGATCGCTTCGGTCCGCAAGCTCAAGGACAGCCAGAACCGGTACCTGTTCGAGCCGAGCCTGCAGGCCGGTCAGCCGGACAACCTGCTCGGCTTCCCGCTGTACTCGAACCCCGACGTGGCCGCCCCGGCCCTGTCGGCGAAGAGCGTCATCTTCGGTCTCATGCCGAAGTACTACGTGCGCCAGGCCGGCGCTGTGCGTCTCGATCGGTCGGATGAGTTCGCGTTCAACGCCGACCTCATCACCTTCCGGGCGACGATGCGCGTCGACGGCGCGCTGGTCGACACGACCGGTGCGGTCAAGCACTTCATTGGGAATGCTGCCTGATGTGTAACCGGTTGTGTATGCTGGTGGGATGACCACCGGCAGTACAGCCAAAAGTCGCCGACAGACCGGGCTCGAGCCTCGCCCGTGCCCGGTCTGTCGGGTTGACTTCACTCCGTATCGGGACTACCAGCGCGCGTGTTCGAGAAAGTGTCGAGACGCGCTGGGCGCGATTAGCGCCGACGACCCGAATGCGGTGGTTACGGAGTACGCCTGCAAGCGGTGTGGCGCCTTGACAGCCACGGTCACGAACAAGGGCACCGGCAAGTTTGCGCTCTGCCCACCCTGCGCTGCCGATGCAGCGGTTGAGCGGGCGAAGCGCAAGAACGCAGCCCGCAAGAGCAAGTGGAGGAGCGATCCCGAGTGGCGCGAACGCCAACGCGTCATCCAGCTCCAGTCGAATTACGGCCTCTCGCCTGAACGCTATGACGAGATGCATGCCCAGCAGGCTGGGTGTTGCGCCATCTGTGGCAAGGCTTCGAACCCGAATGGTGTGCGCTCCGCGAGCCGCCTGCACGTCGATCATGACCACGAAACCGGCCAGGTGCGCCGCCTGCTCTGCAACAACTGCAACCGGGCCCTCGGCTACTTCGGTGATGACGTGGCGACGCTCACTTCGGCCCTTCACTACTTGACCCTGTGGAAGGGCCGACCCAAGGACTAAACGGGAGCAGCCCTCGGCGCCCCCCCTACACGAGGAGGCCCGCCAATGGCTGCCGTCCGAATGCTCGTCAAGCTCAGCGGCACCCGGGATGGGGCCGACTGGCCGAATCCCGGCGAAGTGTTGGTGTGTCCGGAAGAAGAGGCGTCGTCGCTGATCGCCACGTGCCTCGCCGTCGCTGTTGCCGTCGAGGCGAAGGTCGAGCGCGCCGTCGTGGCGCCCGAGCCCGAGGCTGCCGTCATCAAGCGCGGCCCTGGCCGCCCCCGCAAGCCCGTCGACTGATTCGGAGCGCCGATGCCTCGCTATCTGACCGTCGAGCAAGTGAAGGCGTACCACCGAAACGAAATCCCCACCGATGACGACGAGTGGATCGAGGCGGCCATTGATGCCGCCGAGGCAACCCTCGACCAGGCGTGTCAGCGACGGTTCGTTGTCGCCACCACGGCGACCGCTCGGGTCTACGTGCCCAACTCGTGCGACCGGCTGAGAATCCATGACTGCACCACAGTGACCGCGGTCTCCAATGACGGCACCACGGTCGCGGGTGCCGACTACCAACTCGAGCCACTGAACGGCCTCTCATGGGCGGGCGAATCCCGCCCCTACGAGGAGATCGTGTTGAAGTCCGGATGGTGGTACGTCGACGGCCGCGAGGCCACCGTGTCAGTCACCGCTACGTGGGGCTGGTCGGCGATCCCCGCCCGTATCGTCCAGGCGGCACTCATCGTCGCCAAGAATGTGCTGCTCAAGCGCGACGAGGAGAAGTTGCAGCTCATTGGGTTGAGCGACCGCGACTCCACGATCGTGAATGAGGCGATCGCCCACTACCGCCGCGTCGAGGCCTGGGGTATCGGCTGATGCCCCTCACCCTCTCCACCATCCGCGCCGCGATCAAGGCGCAGCTCGAGGCGAACCTCGACCGTCAGACGAACGTCGACGTCGACGGCGCCGGGATGCCTGCGCCGGTGATCCGCTTCGAGCTCGTCAACACCCCGAACTACTGGGGCACGTTCGGCCCCGACGGCATCGCCTTCATCGAAGCCCGCTTCGTGATCGACCCTGCCGGCGCCGATCAGTCGGCGGTTCGTCGTCTCGACGAGTACCTGTCGGTTGGCACCGGGAACGGTTCGAGCCTCATCGACGCCATCCACACCGACGTCACCTTCGGCGGGACGGTGCAGGGCTTGACGATGGAGCCGGGCGACTACGACGCCGAGAACGTGACCGCCGAGTTGCTGGTGTCGTTCATCGCCAAGAAACAAGGAGCTGAGGTCTGATGGCCGCACTGATTCTGTCGGATACCCGCATCCTTGTTGGCCCGCTAGACGTGTCGACGTTCACCGGTTCGTTCTCCCAGGCCGGAACGGTCAACATGGTCGAGGGCAACGTGTTGCGCGGCGGTGGTTTCACCCGCATGTACCCGGGGCTCAAGTCGCACACGACACAGATCGACGGTTTCGGCGACTATGACGCCGGCGCGATCTCGTCGACGTTTGGTCCCGTCGATCTCGGTACGCAAGAGCTGGTGTCGATCATGCCGACCGGTGGCATCGCAGGCAACGCTGCGCTGTTCGGTCGCCAGTTGATCCAGAACATCAACACGCCCGGCGGTGCCGTTGGCGAGATGGCGACGTTCGGGATGGCGCTGCAGTCGGATACGGCGTGGGTCAACGGTCAGACCGCTGATCCGCCGACGACTCGCACCGCCTCGGCGAACGGGACGATCTTGACGATGACCGGCCCGACCGCTTCGCAGCGGATGTATGCCGGTCTGCACGTCACGGCTGCGTCGGGTACGACGCCGTCTCTAACGGTGACGATCCAGTCCGCGACGGTGATCGGGTTCGGTTCGCCGACGACACGGCTCACGTTCACCGCTGCGACGACGACCGGCTGGCAGTTCATCTCGATTCCCGGCGCCGTCACCGACGGCTTCTGGCGTGCCGTGATGACGATCTCCGGCACCACGCCGAGCTTCACGTCGAGCGTCGTGCTCGGCGTCGCCTGAGTACCCCTCCAACCCCTCACACCATGAAAGGCGGCCCAAAGTGGCGGCATTCGTTAGCACAAGCCGGATGACTCTTTTGGGGGCGGCGTGGTCGGGGACAGCTCCTGGCCTCCCGGGCACCCAGACCAT
>JANPKU010000133.1:0-1653 GCA_031426215.1 Actinomycetes bacterium | reverse complement strand
GACGGCGAGACCCGCACGCTCGAGTACAAGTCGACGATGCGGTGGGACGTCAACAACGGCGAGAAGGCCAGCTACATCGAGGACTCGGTCGTGAAGACGATCGCCGGATTCGCCAACAGCCTCTACGGCGGCACGCTGCTGATCGGCGTCACCGACAACGGCGGCATCTACGGCCTCGAGTCCGACTTCGCCACCTTCTCGAAACGTGGCGAGCGAGGCGACCGCGACCTGTGGGGCCAACACCTGAAGAACCTGCTCGACCGCATCGGCAAGTCAGCCGCCTCGCTCGTCGACTGGGAGTTCTTCACTATCGACGGCAAAGACATCTGCCGGGTCAGCATCGACCCGAGTGATCACCCCGTCTACGAGACCAAGGGCGACGAGCAGCTGTTCTGGTGGCGCACCCCCGTGAGCAGCGAGAAGATCGACAGCGACGACGAGCGGGACCGAATCATCGCCCGGCGATGGGGTGCGTGAGTCGGTAGCGGCGGCGACTGGTTCGGATCCTCAAGCGATCCGTTCGGCGGCGGCTGGAGCTGGCCAGGACTCAGGAGGGCAAACGAAGGGCTCGCCAAACACCTCGTCGCGTTGGCGGAGTAGTGGTGTGGGAGAGTGGCCGCCGGAGGATGACGTGATGCGGTTTCTGACAGGTGTGATGCTGGTTCTCGTGTCCACGGTGACGGGCGCGGTCGTGGACGCGAGGGAGCGGCCGACCGGGCCGCCGGAGACGCTGGCCACCCAACGCTCGGTGTCCGGTGACGAGGCGGTGGAGTCGGCCTTCCCGATCGACTTCGTCGGGGTGTACTACGACGGTGAGGTCACGGGCGGCGCCGTGCGCTTCCGGCACGACGGCCGATGGGGAACGTGGGTCGAACTCGAGGAGGACGGTGTCGAAGTCGACGGCCGGTGGGCGAGTGCGCTGGCTCCTGGTGCGGATGCCGACGCCTACCAGGTTCGGGTGCCCCGGGGTGCCCGCTCGGCGCGGGCAGTTGCGATCAACACCACCGACGGTCCGGAGGCCACCGCGGCGACGACGAGCACAGCGTGCGCCGATGCGAGATCGATCGTCACCCGATGCGAGTGGGGTGCGGACGAGTCGTTGATGACCTGGGGGACGCCGCAGTACTTCCCGGCACAAAAGCTCACGGTCCATCACACGGCGACCGTCAACGGAGCGACGGACCCGGCCGCCACGATGCGGGCCATCTATCGCTACCAGGCGGTCGACCGTGGGTTCGGCGACATCGGTTACCACTACCTCATCGACGAGGCGGGGCTGGTCTACGAGGGTCGGCACTCCGGCGACGACGGTGATCCGGCGCACGACGTTGCCGGCAACGCCGTCACGGCCGCCCATGTCGGTGGGTTCAACTCGGGCAACGTGGGCGTCGCCCTGATCGGCACACTGACGTCGGTCGATCCGCGGCCAGGTGCGCGCGCATCACTCGAACAGCTCCTGAAGGAGCTGAGCACCCGTCACGAGATCGACCCGCGTGGAGCGTCGATGTACGTGAACCCGGTGAACGGGGCCACGCGGACCGTGGCGAACATCTCGGGACACCGGGACTGGGGTGCGACCGAGTGTCCTGGGGGCAACCTGTACGCGCTGCTCCCGGCCATCCGTGACGCCGCCGCCGGCACCACCCCGCCGCC
>JANPKU010000132.1:0-2805 GCA_031426215.1 Actinomycetes bacterium | reverse complement strand
AACGAAACTAACTCAAACTCGTAAACCCCTCGGGCGCGGAGGGTGTGTACGGTGACGCCACGATCAACGAGGGCAACAGTGGCACCGCCCTCGTGACCGTGTGGATCACGCTCGCCAGCGCAGCAACCGAGGTGACCACCGTGCAATGGGCCACGGGACCGGGTTCCGCACTCAGCCCCGGCGATTTCGTGGCAGCGACCGGCACCGTGAGCTTCGCTCTCGGTGAGACCACCAAGTCGTTCACGGTTGCGGTGGTCGGCGACACGCTCGTCGAGGGCGACGAGACTTTCTCGGTGACCCTGTCGAACGCCTCCGGTGCGACCGTGATCAACGACGGGCTCGGAGTCGTCACGATCGTCGACAACGACGTGGCCCCAACCGTCCCGACCGTGACCGTCGCAGCAACGAGCGGCGCCGAGGGCGGATCGCCCGTGGTGATCACGCTCACCCGGACCGGCTCCACCGCTGGAACCCTGGCAATCTCGGTGATCACCGGAGGCACCGCCTCGGCTGGCGATGTCGGTGCACCGGCGATCGCCGGCGGCACGTGGAGCGGGAGCGTCGTCACGTTCAACTCCGGTTCGTCGACCGTCACCATCACCTATTCGGTCGTCAACGACACGACAGTCGAGTCGACCGAGACACTCACGATGACGCTCGCATCGGGTACCGGCTACACGGTCGGGTCCCCGTCGAGTGCCACCGCGAACATCGTCGACAACGACGCCGCACCGACGCTCCCGACCATCACCATGGCGGCCACGAGCGGTGCTGAAGGCGCATCGCCTGTTGTGATCACGCTCTCTCGCACCGGCGCCACGACGGGCCAGCTCTCGGTCACGGTGTCGGTCGGCGGCACTGCGTCATCGAGCGATCTGAACGCACCGACTGTTGCCGGCGGCAGCTGGAACGGCACGAACACCGTCACGTTCGCACTCGGATCGTCGACCGTGACGTTGACGTTCGGTGTCGTCAACGACTTGGACGTCGAGGCGCTCGAAACCTTCGCCATGACGCTGGTGCCCGGTTCCCTCTACACCGTCGGGTCCCCGTCGTCGGCCGGTGCCTACATCACGGACAACGACGTTGCGCCGCAGCCTGCGACCCTCGCTGTCGGTGACGCCACGGTCGTCGAGGGCAACAACGGCGGCCCGACCGTGTTTGCCACGATCACCGTCACACGAACCGGTGACACGTCAGGGACGTCGAGTGTCAACTGGACCACGGTTGCGGGTACTGCCGTCGCGGGCTCCGACTACTTCGCCGCCTCCGGCTCGGTGACGTTCACCGCCGGCCAGACGTCGAGGACCATCACTGTCCAGATCAGCAGCGACAAGAAGGCCGAACCGACCGAGACCTTCACCGTCGTGCTCAGCGGAGCGGCCGGAGCGACGATCGCCGACGGAACCGGCGTGGTCACCATCACCGACAACGACGGCGCGATCTTCGCTGCCTCGGCCGGCCCGTCGTCGTCCGTCACGCCGATCACCGACGCCGATGTCGCCGCAATTCTGCCGATTGCGATCCAGCAATGGGTCACCGCCGGTGCATCAGCCGACCACCTGGCCCGGCTGAGGTTCGTGATCGGCGATCTTCCTGGCACGAAGCTTGCCGACACGCTGGGATCCACGATCACCATCGACGCAGACGCCGCCGGGTGGGGATGGAATCTCGCGCCTGGCGCCCCGAACCCGGACCGGATCGACCTGCTGAGTGTGTTGCTCCATGAGGTCGGCCACGTGCTCGGCTACGAACACACCATCACCGGCCTGATGGCCGGTGAGATCGAAGCCGGCACGGAGCTGTGGAGCACCTTCCAAGCGGCAGTCACCGTGGTGCCGGCGCTCACCCACGTGGTGTCGGTCGATCAGGCCGCCGTTGCCGCCGAGTTGGCCGTCAGTGCGGTCGAACACGCCTCGAGAGCTGCCCAACCGGTCGCCGGTGCTGTCGCACAGAGCGCCGACGCCGTGGAACGGATGGTGGGCAGCATCGTTTCGGCAGCTGATCCGGCAGTACGCAAGTTGGCGAGCCGGATCGACATCGGTCCGGCGCAGCTGTCCAATGGGACGACGAATCCATCGAACGTGCCGCTCGCGCCGACGCTGCTGGTGGCATTCGGCATCCTGACGCTGCTTCGCCGACGGCGAGTCGTCTGACCCGTTCGTCCGCCTCAAGCCGCTACCATCCGGAAGCACTCGGAGCGCCTCAGGCGTCCCACATCGGGCATCGGCCCCTCCCAAACACGATGACGGAGGCGGCCATGATCGCACGCAATTCACCCACACCCGATCTCTCGAACCGCGCCCGCGGGCAGTGGGGGGAAGATCTTGCTGCCCGCAACTACCGGCAGCTGGGCTACGACGTGCTCGACCGCAACTGGCGGTCGGTGACCGGTGAACTCGACCTGATCGTGTTCGATGGGTCGACCTACGTGTTCTGTGAGGTCAAAGCGCGCCGCACCGCCGACTTCGGTCCCGCTTCTGCAGCAGTGACGATCGACAAGCAGCGCAGGATCCGTCAACTCGCCGTCGAATGGCTGCGAGCCCACGATGTGCACGCGTCGTCAATCCGATTCGACGTCGTGGCGATCACCGGTAACGACCTCGAGCTCCTCACTGACGCGTTCTGACCGGTCGTCAACCGAGCAGCGCCCAGACGAGCAGAGCGAACGACACCAGCAGGGCAGATGCGACGAGCGCATAGTCGGCCGGTTTGGCTCGGAACTTCCGGTACGGGTTCAATCCCACGAGGGTCAGTATCGTCGCCCGACATGGCCTCTGACACTCGCGAGCTCGAATCGATCAC
>JANPKU010000131.1:0-30569 GCA_031426215.1 Actinomycetes bacterium | reverse complement strand
CTTGCGGACGGCACCGACGATCTCGACGAGCAGCCGGGCCCGGTTCTCGAGCGAGCCGCCGTAGTCGTCGGTGCGGAAGTTGGTCGCTGGCGACAGGAAGCCTCGCACGATCGAACTGTGTGAGCACTGCAGTTCGACGCCGTCGAAGCCACCCTCTGCGCAATGCTCGGCGACCAAGGCGTACCCGGCGACGATCTCGTCGATCTCGGCGTGGGTGACCGCTTTGGGGACCTCGCGGAACAGCGGATCGGCCACCGCCGACGGCCCCCACACCGGAAGCCGCGAGTACATCGACGACGCCTGCCCGCCGTTGTGGTTGATCTGGGCGAAGATCGGGACCCGGTGACGATGCACCGCGTCGGTGATCTTGCGGTAGCCGGGGATGACGTCTCGGTGGAAGCCGTGGATCAGCTTCTCGTACGGCCAGTCGGTCGGGTGGGTCGAGTGCTCCTCGGTGATGATCAGGCCGGTGCCACCGGCGGCGCGTGCGCCGTAGTACGCGGCGTGCTGGTCGGTGGGGAGTCCATCTCGCGCGTAGTTGGTGAGGTGCGCCGAGAAGACGATCCGGTTGCGAACCTCGACGGGGCCGAGCTGCTGCGGAGTCCAGAGGTACCGATACGCCATGCGTCGCCAACGGTACCGCTGCATCCCCGGCCGTGCGATGTCCACCCAGACCACGTTTGTGTTGCATTTTGGGTGACCCGGCCCACCGGAAGCGCAACCCAAACGGGGTTCCATCCCGTCGGCGCCGGGGTCTGGCGTCCTAGATTTGGACGATGTCCGAGTCGCACACCGAGACCGTCGTACCGACGCGCCCGCCAGCGATCGCGCCCGGCAACGTGGCGGTGATCACGGGCGGCGCCAGCGGGATCGGTCTTGCCGTCGCCGAGGCGATGATCGCCGAGGGGATGAGCGTGGTGCTCGCCGACATCGACGCCCCCAAGTTGCGTGACGTCGAGGCCCGATTGAGCGAGGACGGCGCATCGGTGGCCACGATGATCTGCAACACGACCGCCGAGCCGGAGATGAACGCGCTGATCGAGTATGCGATCGAGCAGTTCGGTGGGGTCCACGTGATGTTCAACAATGCCGGGATCGGCGGCGTCGGAGACGCGTGGACCGACCCGGTCGAGCTGTGGAGTCGAGTGCTCGATGTCAACGTGTTGGGCGTCGTGTACGGCATCCGTGCAGCGCTGCCGATCATGCAGCAGCAGGGCGTCGGCCACATCGTGAGCACCGCCTCGCATGCCGGTCTGAACGGTGCGCCCGGCATCGCCCCCTACGTGGCCAGCAAGCATGCCGTGGTCGGGTTGAGCGAGAGCCTGTTCCTCGAACTCGAGCTGACGGGATCGCCCGTTGGCGCCAGCGTGCTGTGCCCGGAGTTCGTCAAGACGGACCTGATGGGCAAGGAACCGGACACGGTCGATTCGCCGATGGCCCAGTTCATCAACGAGGCGCTCCGCGCCGGTGTCGACGGTGGCATCCCGGCGAGTCGGGTCGCAGCTGAAGTCGTTGCGGCCATCAAGGCCGGTCGGTTCTGGATCCTCACGCACGACTCCACTCGTGACGCCTCGGTGGCACGAGTGCAACGCGCCGCCGACGGTGTCAATCCCACCGTCAACCTGCCGAACCCAGCGCCCGTCGCCGCGTCGGAGAGCTGACTCGATCGTGGGAACCTCTACCTCGTCGTTCGGTGTCGGCAAGCGCGAGTCGCACGACTCGACCGACTTCTATTCGCGCTTCGCTCCACCCGAGCTCAGCGCCGACACCACACTCGGACACCCTGGCGAACTCGACGTCATCCACGTCGGCGATGCCCGTGACATGGCAGCGGTGCCCGACGCGTCGGTGGCGCTCGTCGTCACCTCGCCCCCCTACTTCGCCGGCAAGGAATACGAGACAGCGCTCGGCGAAGGTCACGTGCCTGCTGACTACCTCGACTATCTCACGATGCTGCGCGACGTGTTGGCAGAGTGCGTGCGAACGCTCGAGCCGGGTGGGCGCATCGCAGTGAATGTGGCGAACCTGGGCCGTCGGCCGTATCGCAGCCTGGCGGCCGACGTGACCACGATCCTGCAGGACGACCTCCGGCTGCTGTTGCGTGGCGAGGTGATCTGGCAGAAGCAGCGAGGTGCCAGCGGTTCGTGTGCCTGGGGGTCGTACCAATCTCCCGCCAACCCGGTGTTGCGCGATACGACCGAACGGGTGATCGTGGCGAGCAAGGGTCGGTTCGACCGCGTGGGTCGAGGTTCGGCATCGGTTGGCGACCCGGGAGTTGCCACCATCCCGGGTGACGAGTTCATGGAGGCCACCCTCGACCTCTGGGAGATCCCCGCCGAGAGCGCCACACGTGTCGGGCATCCTGCGCCGTTCCCGGTCGCGCTGGTCGAACGGTGCATCCAACTCTTCACCTATGACGGCGATGTCGTCCTCGATCCGTTCATGGGTTCGGGCACCACGGCGGTCGCCGCCGTCAACACCGGGCGCCGCTACGTCGGCTACGACACCGACTCGGACTACGTCCGCGCAGCACGAGAGCGAGTGGCCTCGATGGTGCCGGTCGCTGCCCACGACCGGCGCACGCTGAAGGAGATGTCGCGCACACTGCTCGACGAGGCCGGTTTCGTCGACGTCGAGGAGAACGCTCGCGTTGCGCCCGGTGTCACCGTGAGTTTCCGGGCGAACGGCCCCGACGGCAGAACCCGGCTGTTCGAACTCGGTGGCGTTCACACGCCGGCTCGTGCCGGGCTCACGCGAATCGACGCGGTGTGGCGCACGATCGCAAAGGCGGCCATTGCGCACGAGACCGCGCCGGACATCGAGTTCGTGGTGCTGACCTCGGGAACCATCCGTGGCGGGCCGATCGCATCGGTACTCGGCGTCGGACGCCCGATCGCCCGGGTCGTCGACGTCGCCGCCAGCGACGCCATCGCCCGACTCACCTCGCTCGATCCGTTGTGAGCGATGCACGCGGTGAGCGCGTGCATCGCTCACAGCAAGCGCTCGATCGGCGGGCGCTGCGATCGGTTGCGGTCCAGTTCTTCGCGAACGGCGCCGTCTACGCCACGGTGATCCCGCGCCTGCCCGACATCCGCGAACGCGTCGACATCTCCATCGGCACGCTCGGGCTCGTCCTCACGCTGGGCAGCGCGGCAAGTCTGATCGGCTCGTTGCTGACAGCCAGGGTGATCGCACGGTTCGGCAGCCGTCGGGTGATGATCTATGGCGCTGTCTGCTCGATCGGGTTCCTTCCGGTGATCGGGTTCTCGACGGGTCCGGTGGTGCTGGTGGCGGCGCTGTTCGGATTGCTGTTCTTCGACGTGTTCATCGATGTGGCGATGAACGTGCAGGGCTCGGCGCTGAGCGTGCGGCGACACACGCCGGTGATGAATCGTCTGCACGGGCTCTGGAGCCTCGGCACGGTCACCGGCGGCATCGTGACCGTGCTGACACTGCGCGCCGGCATCAGCACCCCGGTACACCTGTCGGCTGTTGCAGCACTGCTGATTGCCGCCCTGGCGTTCGTGGCACCCGGGCTGTTGCACAGCGACGAGTCGTCCGAGCTCGACGGCGTCGGCGCTGCGACCATCGCTCCGATGCGCCGACGTGCGATGGGCTCGGCCTCGCTGCTGCTCGCCATCGGAGGAGCAATGGCGATGACGATCGAGATCACCAACGGCGACTGGGCGTCGTTTCGCCTCGGCGAAGACCTCGGTGCCCGACCGGGGATCGCCGGCCTTGCGTTCCTGACGTTCACCACCGGGATGACGGTTGGTCGGCTCGGCGGTGACTGGATGCAGGTGCGCGTCGGCCCGACGAACCTCTTCCGACTGTCGGCCGCGATCGTCGGCGTCGGGTCCGTCCTGGCGACGTTGATCCCCAACACCGCGGTGTCGATCGCCGGCTTCCTCGTGGCCGGGCTCGGGACGTCGGTGCTGTTCCCGCAGCTCTACGACCGCGCTGCCCGATCGCCCGGCCCGCCCGGCTCGGGATTCGCGTCGATGCTCATCGGTCAGCGAGGTGCCGGGCTGGTGGCCCCGCTCGTGGTCGGCGCGCTGGCCGACACCGCAGCGATCGGTGTCGGCGAGGCGATGGCGATCGTCACCCTGCCGGCCGCAGTCGTCGTGTTTCTCACCACACTCCGCACGAGCGGGTCGTGATGGCTGTGCTTGCCGTGATGGCCGGGATGCCGTCGGTGATCGATGCCTCGGGGGGCGAGCGAAGCTTGGTACATTTCGCTCGATGACGGCGCCGGATCCTGAGCCGACGCACGTTGGGTCGCACGTAGCCGCGCACCTGCTCGAACGGTTCGAACCGGTGATCCGTTTCAACCAGGGAGAGTATTTCCTCCCGGCGTCCGTCGAGGCGTTCGTCGGTGCGTGCGAACTGTGGGAACGAACGGGGCCGGGCCGCGTTCGTCGGCTCGCTGCTGCCGGCACCTTGGACCTCGATGGGCTCGTCGGACAGTCCAACGGCGTCGTCGCTCGCCACTACCTCCGTCTGGTCGCCGAACCTGCCACGTGGAAGCAGTCGGTGCTCTGGAAGCATCGCCACGACCGTCCGCGTTTCCGGGCGGAGACACGGCTGGGCCGGGTCGGCGTGGTGACGCGACTCGTCGACGCCGCTGCACGGGCATCGCTGGTGACGCGGGGCAGGACGCCGCGAGGCGCTCAGGCCGCCGCGGCGATACTCGATCGGGACCGTCCCGACCACGGCGACCACCCGTACTACGGCCGAGTGCTCCACAGCGCCGGCTACACGGTGCTGCAGTACTGGTACTTCTCGTTCTTCAACGACTGGCGGTCACGTGCGTATGGCGTCAACGACCACGAGGGCGACTGGGAACAGGTCACCGTCTTCCTGGTCGGCGAGACCGAGCCGACCCCCGCCTGGGTGGCGTTCTCGGCCCACGACGAGGTCGGCGCCGATCTCCGGCGCCGGTGGGACGACCCTGATCTGAGCCTGGTGGGCGAACATCCCGTCGTCCACGCCGGACTCGGCTCGCACGCGGGCGCGGTCTTGGCGGGCGAATACCTCGTGACGGTTCACTCGACGCGACTCGGTCGTGTGCGATCGGTGGTCGGTGCCGTCTCGCGGTTTCTGCAACCGTGGACGACAGCGGGCGACGCCGACTCGGGCATCGGCGTTCCCTACGTCGAGTACGCGCGTGGTGATGGCGTTTCGATCGGCGTCGGCACCGAAACGCCGTGGCGACAGGTCGTGATCGACGACGAAACGCCATGGGTGCGTGAGTACACGGGTCTCTGGGGTGACGACACCAACGATCGCTTCGGCGGTGAACGAGGCCCGGCGGGACCGCGCTACGAGCGCAACGGAACCGTGCGTACCTCATGGTCCGATCCGGTCGGCTGGGCGGCGCTCGATGCGGTGAGCCCTGATGCTGCGGATCTCCACGCAGCCGTTGCCTCGCGCCTGGTCGATCTCGACATCGAGGTCGCCCAGATCGAGGCCGAGCGCGACGAGAAGCGGCGTCGGCTGCGAGCGGATTCGATCACCGATGGAGTTCTGACTCACGGCCTCGAGCGAGAACTCGTCACCCTCGGCGCGCAGGCGACGTCGGCTGATGATGAACGCCGACGACTCCGTGCGGTCCTGGAGGCGCCGGCAGACCTCGTCGAGCCCCACCCTCATGCACACCTCCGCCGCCGAGCGGTGCCGCTGCCCACGGAGTCACGCGAACGTCGTCGGCTCCTTCGTCTCTGGGCGACGCTGAGCACCCCGCTGCTGTTCGTCGCCCTTGCCGTGTTCGTCGATTCCGACTGGCCGTCGCTGACGGTCGGTGCTCTCATCGTCGTTGCGATCGTGATGGGCATCGAGGCCATCACGCGGGGACACCTCAGGTCGTACGTGCTCCGCGTGGTTGCAGGCGCTGCTGTCGTGGCGGCCGGTTGGCTCCTCGTGCTCGGCGTGCTGGCGAGCTGGCGTATGGTTGCCGTGGGCATCCTGCTCGGAGCCGCTGCGTTCTTCTTGGGATCCAATCTGCGCGAACTCCGGAGGAACTGATGCACCTGCTCGAACGCGAACGGCTCCGACGAGGGTTCCAGCTGTTCGCCCACGTGGGTGACGAGCCGCGAGCGCGCCGGGCGACCGACGTCATTCTGCTCCTCGTCTCGCTGGTCGGCGTCGTCGTGATCGGCACGATCGCCGTCCCCGAGCCGGGCTTCTCTCGAGCAGTCACCGTCTTCCTCGTTGCGCTGCCCGACGCTCTGGTGGGGATCTGGCAGATCATCGTCGACCTCCCGGTGATCTGGGCGATCGTCGTGCTGGTCGCCACGTTCGTTCGAGGCCGCATGAAGATCGGGCGCGACATGCTCCTCGCGATCGGAGTCGGGGTGGTCGCGTGGTTGCTGTTGGCGCGGATCGTCAACGGGTCGTGGCCGGACATCTCGAGGATCCTCGACGACATGCGCCCGCCGGCGGTGTTCCCGCCGGCCCGGTTGGCGGTGGCGTCGGCGCTGATCATCACCGCATCGCCCCACCTGGTGCGCCCCGCACGGCGAATGGGTTCTGCGTTGATCGCATTCGCTGCGATTGCCGCGGTCGCACTCGAAGCGACACCGATCACCGGTGCGTTCGCGGCGATCTTGTTGGGTGCAGCCGCAGCGGCAATCGTGCACCTCGCGGTCGGGTCGAGCGCCGGGCGACCAAGTCTCGACGTGGTCACAACGGCTCTCGCCGACATGAACGTGCAGATCACCTCACTCGGCGTCGCCAGTCGCCAACGTGCCGGGCACTTCGCCGTGGACGCCGTGAATGCTGACGGCGAGTCGCTCGTCGTCAAGCTGTACGGACGCGACGCACACGACTCGGCGCTGGTGTCGACCATCTGGCGAACGGTCTGGCTGCGCGAGCCCGGATCACCTGTCGGCTTCGGGCGACTCCGCCAGGTCGAGCACGAGGGATTGATCACGTTGCTGGCGGCGCAGGCCGGGATTCCGACCGACGCTGTGGTCACTGCGGGCGAGACGTCGACTGGTGATGCAGTGCTCGTCCTGCGGCGGCGCGCAACACCGCTCGTGGAACTGGATCGATTTGCTGCTGGCACGTCTACACCGAGTACGACCGGCGCCGGCCGATTCGATCCCGTGTTCGACGACGACGCACCGCAACGGCTACGCGAACTGTGGCAGCTCGTCACCGACCTTCATTCGATCAACATCACCCATGGCCAGCTCGACGAGGATCACCTCGTGATGGTCGACGGTCGACTCGGTCTCGTCGGTTTCCAGGCGGCCACGGTGGCGCCGACCGCTGCTCAGTTGCACTCCGACGAAGCGCAGATGTTCGTGACGACGCTGGCGCTGGTCGACCGCAGGCTCGCGGTCGAGGGTGTGTGCGAGCACCGTTCCGTCGAGCAGATCGAAGACTTGCTGCCCTACCTCCAGCCGACGGCGCTCACCGCCGATCAGCGACAGATGCTGAAGGTCCTCAACATCGATCTCGACCAACTGCGTTCTGACGTCGCCGCCGCGTCAGGTCTCGACGCCCCCGATCTGGTGCGGCTTCGACGGTTCAGCATCGGCTCGGTGCTTCGCATCGCCCTCCCCGCTCTTGCCGCGTTCATCCTGATTTCGGCGTTGGCCGGCTTCGACTTCGCTGAATTCGCCGACTCGCTGCAGGAGGCGACCCTCTGGCTCGTCGTGATCGGTTTCGTGGTCGCGCAACTCCCACGTGTGGCCCAGGCGGTGTCGACACTGGGTGCGTCACCGATTCCGTTGCCGCTCGGGCCGGTGTACGCACTGCAGTTGGCAATCTCATACGTCAACCTGGCCATTCCGACGGCCGCCGCTCGGATAGCCGTGAACGTCCGTTTCTTCCAACGTCAAGGCGTCTCGCCGAGCGCCGCATTGGCGACCGGGGCACTCGACGGGGTCAGCGGGTTCATCGTGCAGACGATGCTGCTCGGCTCTCTGCTGCTGTTCAGCGGGCTCTCGCTCGACGTCGATGTCGGCGGCCCGGCCTCGGCGGCTGTAAGAGTTGTCGGCATCATCGCCGTGATCGTTGCGGTCGCAGCAGTGGTGATCGTTGCGATCCGTCGACTTCGTACAGCGGTGTTTGCCGCAGTTCGAACGACCGCCATCGAAGCGTTCGGAGTGCTGCGCGGCCTACATTCGCCACGGAGGCTCGCGATGCTGTTCGGCGGCAACCTGATGGCCGAGCTGCTGTTCGCGTTTGCGCTGGGACTGCTGGTGCAGGCGTTCGGTTTCTCGTTGCCGTTGCACGAACTGTTGTTCATCAACATGACGGTGTCGCTGCTTGCCGGCCTCATTCCCGTGCCGGGCGGTATCGGGGTCGCCGAGGGCGGCCTGATCTTCGGGCTGACGTCGTTCGGTGTGTCTCAAGAAGCCGCCTTCGCTGCGGTCATCCTGTACCGATTGGCGACGTTCTACACGCCACCGATCTGGGGGTTCTTCGCGCTGCGGTGGCTCGAACGGAAGCGCTACCTCTGAGCCGCTGAGAGGGGGACGATGACGAGTTCGAACTGGGGATGGTGCCAGGTGTCGATCACGTCGAGGCCGTCGGTGAGGATCGCTCGGGCCAGTTCGCCCTTGGCGGCCTTGGCGAAGTGTCCCCCAGGCTTGGCGGTGGGGTCGACCAACGTGAGTGAGACTCCCTCCAGCCCGTCCAGCACGAGCGCAGCGCGGTGCTCCTGTGGCAGGAGATCGACGATCACATTCCGCCGGGCGATCCGGGTCAGTTCCGAGGTGAGGCTCGCGCGCCACCACGTCGACAGCTTGCCGAGCGGCCGCAGGTTGGCGCCCATCTTCAATCGGTAGTCCGGTACCGGATCGTCGCCGCGGACGAGGCCGAGCAGTCCGGACACCACCACGATCTGCTTGTGGGTCGACGTGGGCAGCGTCCCGGGGTCGAGGTGGTCCCAGACGACGCCGGTGTAGCGGCTCCAGGCGGGGAGCGCGGCACCTCCGATCAGTGCCGTGTTGGCCGACTGCGCCCGCGCGAGATGGTCGCCTCGGACGCCGAGCAGCTTCTCGTCGCCGCCGTGCGCGGCTGCGAGCATCTCGACGATCTCGGCTCGCCGTTCGCCGAGCCGCGCCCCGAACGAACCGGCCTCAGGCGTCCATGTCGCGCGACGCCGATTCCCGCCCTGGGCCTTGCCCTCCGACGGTGGCAGCAGCAGCATTGGAACATTGTTCGAAAAAGTTCCGCGATCGCTGGTCACGGGCCCACTGTGGCCTCTACAGTCACCGAAATGCGAGTACACCTCGATGCAGAGAAGTGCCAGGGCCACAATCGCTGTTACGCGTTGGCGCCAGAGATCTTCGACGTCGACGACTTCGGCCAGGCCATCTTGATCCTCGAGGGCGACGTCCCCGAGGAGTTGCACGACAAGGCCCGCCTCGCCGCGTCGAACTGTCCGGAGTACGCAATCACCATCACGGAGAACGGCTGACCATGACCGACACCGCCACCTACACCTCGAGGATCGACGAGGCCACCGGCAACAAGATCATCACGATCGAGCGCAACGACGAGTCGTTCGACTTCATCGTCGGCAGTGGCCCGGAGGGTACGGACATCTGGCAGCGCGTGCCGTACAACGCCGAGCACTACGGCTCGGTCGCCGACTTCCGTACCGACTTCGACCATGCCGACCCGGCCTACAACCCGAGCGCACCCGAGGTGTGGAAGGAGTTGCGCGAGGGTGGCTGCCCCGTCGCTCACTCCGATCGGTACGGCGGCATGTGGGTCCCACTCACGAACGACACCGTCACCGAGGTCGCCTACGACACCGAGAACTTCACCAGCCGCGCCGTCGTGGTCAACGTCGGACGGCCGGGCGATCGGGCGCTGCCGGCACCGATCGGAGGCGCCCCGCCGATCACCAGCGACCCACCATTCCACAACGTGGCCCGCCGCCTGCTGCTGCCAGCGTTCGCGCCGAAGATGATCGAGCCGTGGGAGCCCGAGATCCGGCGGCTGTGTCAGAAGTTGCTCGACGAGATGGGCGACATCACACCCGGCGAAAGCGTCGTCGACGCTGCGGTGCAGTACGCGCAGAACATTCCGGTGAACGTGATCGGGCGGATGCTCGGCTTCCCGGAGAAGGACGAGGAACTGTTCCGCCAGTTCGTCCACGACGTGTTGGAGCGCATCAACGAAGAGCCCGGAACCCGTGAGGATGCCGGTGACGATCTCGGTGTCTACATCCAGCAGCAGATCGACGACCATCGAGCGAATCCTCGCGAGGACCTCACGAACTTCCTGATGAACGTCGAACTCGACGGGAACAAGCTCGAGGACAACGTCGTCGGTGGCATGGTGATCCTGCTGCTCGTTGCAGGTATCGACACGACGTGGTCGGCGATCGGTTCGTCGCTGTGGCACCTCGCTCAGCATCCTGAGGATCATCAGCGTCTGCTCGACGATCCCGAGGTGATGACCTTCGCCCTGGAGGAGTTCCTCCGTGCGTATGCGCCCGTCACGATGGCCCGTATGGTTGCGAAGGACAACGACTTCCACGGCTGCCCCATGAAGAAGGACGACTGGGTGCTGTTGCCCTTCCCGGCCGCCAACCGCGACCCGTTGAAGTTCGAGGATCCCGACACCTTCATCGTCGACCGCGAAGAGAACCGGCACGCCGCATTCGGGCTCGGAATCCACCGGTGCCTGGGCTCGAACCTCGCCCGATTGGAGCTGAAGGTCGCCATCGAGGAGTTCATCGGGCGCTTCCCGCGTTTCGAGCTCGCCGGCGACACTCGCTGGAGTGTCGGTCAGATCCGCGGCCCCCGCGAACTCCCGGTCCGCATCCTCGAAGTCGCCAACTGACGGAGGGACAACACGGGTCGGACCCGTGTTGTCCCACCGGTCACACGAGCGTCGAGCCGATCGATGCGGCTGCGCAGGCTGATCCGAGGGTCGCGAGCGCGTAGATCGTGCCCCACCGCCAGCCGAGGGCTCGTGCTTGCAGAGCAAACGACGAGTAGGTCGTGAGCGCGCCGCAGAAGCCGACGCCGAGGATCGTGGTCACGTCCGGCGACAGATCGGAGGCGTCGATCAGCCCGAGCAGACCGGCGCCGATCGTGTTGACCCAGAACAGTCCTGCCCACGAGCACACGAACTGGCCGACGACGTGACGGCCCACCGCGCCTGCCGCAGCGGCGATCACGAACAACAGCGGCGTCACGGTCGATCCTGCCTGGCGTCGGCGATCGCCGTGGCACCGATTCCTGCAGCGAGGGTGACGGCGCCGTAGATGATGGCGAGCGTCATCCGGTCGGCTTCGGCCAGGTCGTTGAGTTCGACCGCAAACGCCGAGAACGTCGTGAAACCACCGAGCACCCCGGTCACGACGAACGCCCACGCCGTCGTCCCAGGTACGGCGCGACGAGCCGCAACTCCGATCAGCAGGCAACCGACGATGTTGACCACGAAGGTCGCCCACGGCCACGTTCCAGGGACGTGTCCGGCATCCAGCGTCTCGAACGACCAGGAGACGAACCAGCGCGCACTCGCACCCAGCGCTCCGCCGATCGCCACGGCGAACAGCACGCGGTCGGAGAGGTCGCTGGAGCGTTCGACGCCTTGCACACTCCGTTCGTAGCAAACAGCAGCGCCCTGCAGGTGGTTCACACCGCGTTCTCACTCCGAACGACCAGACTGTGACCCGTGACGGACACGCTCAACGCGCGCATACTCGTGGCCGAGGACGACCGTGCCGTTCGCGAGTCGCTCGTGCGTGCACTCCAGCTCGAGGGCTACATCGTCGCATCGACCAACAACGGCGCGGAGGCGCTCGAAGCGCTCCGCCAAGGTGAGCCCGACGTCCTGCTGCTCGACGTGTCGATGCCCATCGTCGACGGCCTGACGGTCTGTCGTGTGATCCGCTCGGAGGGCAGCAAGCTTCCGGTGCTGATGCTCACGGCGCGCATCGAGACCAGCGACCGAGTTGCGGGCCTCGACGCTGGGGCCGACGACTACCTCCCGAAGCCGTACGACCTCGACGAGCTGCTCGCACGAATCCGAGCCTTGTTGCGACGGTCGGGTTATGGCGCCGATCACGCCGATCAGCCCGAGGGCGAACTCGTTCTCGGCGACCTCCGCCTCGACACTTCGGGGCGTCGTGCATTCCGCGGCGAGCGTGAGATCCAGCTCTCGAAGACCGAGTTCGACCTGCTCTCCCTCCTGGTCGCGAACCGCGGCATCGTGCTCGACCATTCGACGATCTACGACCGCATCTGGCACTACGACTTCGGGCCCGACTCGAAGAACCTGGCGGTCTACATCGGCTACCTGCGCCGCAAGACCGAGGCCGAGGGTGAATCGCGTGTCGTCCACACCGTGCGCGGCGTCGGGTACACCGCCCGGATCGACGGCTGATGGGTCTGCGCTGGAAGATCGCGCTCTCGCTGGCAGTGGTGGCGCTGATTGCCACCTTGACCGTGGGTGTGATCAGCTATCGGTCCACCAGTGCCCGATTGCTCGACGAGGTCGACCGATCGATCAGCCAGGCCACCGAGCAGATGATCGGCCGGGCGGTCGATGGTCAGATCCCTATGCCGACCCGTGGTCTGCTCGAGGTGTACTCGGTGCGGGTACTCAATGCGAGGGGGGCATCGTTGGCATCTTCGTTTCCCGATGGCGCGCCGATCGACGACGGCGCCCTGTCGGTCGTCGGGGCGCCGAGAGCAGTCGACCGCGAGACGCTCGTGACCGCGGATGAGTCACTTCGGGTCCACACGATCGGACTCCCCAATGGTGCCTTGCAGGTCGCTCGGCCACTCGACGAAGTCGAAGCGGTTCTGGTCGATCTCCGCCAGCGGACGCTGTTGCTGGTGGTGCTCGTGTCCATCGCCGCAGCACTGGTGGGGTGGTTGATCGCCGGCACGGTGGCAGCGCCGATCCGGAAACTGACGGGAGCGGCCGAGGCGGTCGGCTCGTCCGGTCGTCTCGATGTAGAGGTTCCCGGCACCGGCACCGACGAAGTGGGCCGACTCGGACACGCATTCCGCGACATGCTCGGCGCGCTCGCGGTGTCGCGGGCCGAGCAGCATCGGTTGGTGCAGGACGCCGGCCACGAACTCCGAACACCGCTGACCAGCCTGAAGACGAACCTCTCGGTGTTGCGTCGTCATCCTGAGATGGCAACGGAGATGCGCGACGGCATCCTCGACGACCTCGACACCGAGGTGACCGAACTCACCGAGCTGGTGAACGAACTCGTCGCGGTGGCATCCGGCGAGCTCGAGGAGCAGGCGAACGATCGGATCGACCTGTCGGCGCTTGCGCAGGAGGTTGCCGAACGGGTCGGGCGACGTCGGTCGCGCGAAGTCGTCGTCGACGTGAGCAACCGGGCTGCCGTCGACGCACCGCGCTCGGCGCTCGATCGTGCGATCACCAACCTGGTCGACAACGCCTGCAAGTTCGACGCGAGCGGCGGCCCGATCGAGGTGGTCGTCGACGGTGGCTCGTTGACCGTTCTCGACCGCGGGCCGGGCATCGAACCCGGCGACGAACAACGGATCTTCGACCGGTTCCACCGTTCCGAGTCGGCGCGTACCATGCCCGGGTCCGGTCTCGGACTGTCGATCGTGCGCGACGTCGTTTTGCGTGCGAACGGCACGGTGACGGCGAGCGCGCGCAACGGTGGCGGCGCAGCCATCGGGTTCACCCTCCCCGTTTCGCCCCAGTGGGATTCTCCGCAGCGATGAGCGAGAAGCCGGGATACGGGCCGTTCGCTCATCGCGGCTGACGGCGAAGTCACGGGCCCGTTCGACGGGCCACATGGTCGTCGGTCAGCTCGATGTGGATTCTCGCCGATGACCATCGCTGAGTTCGGCGAGCTGGTCCTGGGCGAGCTGATCGGCCTTGACGACGGCGACCGTCGCCTTGGTCAACGCCCGCAGTGTCGAGGTGCGCACCCCTCCTTCGAGGACGGCGCGCTCACCGAGGATGGCGCCGGGGCCGACTTCGGCGATCGGCGTGCCGTCGACCTCGACACTCAGCACCCCGTTGAGCAGGAGGAACACGTCGTTGCCGGTCGCCCCCTGCTCGGTCAGCAACGCACCGTCCTTGAGCTTGCGGATCGACGACTTCCCGCCGCCGCGCATGATGTGTCCGGCCAGCTCGCGTTCGAGGGCCGTCTCCACAGCGGTGACCAGCGCAGGCGAATCCTGGTCGCCCCAGGGTGTGTGCTTGCCGAACGAGTGTCGCCACCATTCCTTGAAGTCGGCCATGCCGGCCTTGGCGGCGAGTACGCCGGTGTGGTCGTACACCCAGTGGCGGGGGAAACTGCTCGCACCGGTAAATTCGTAGTCACGCGTGCCGTCGGCGTGGATCGTCAGCGCCAGTGTCGTCCACACGGTGGGCGCCTCGAACTTGACGAATGGCGGCTTGTTCACACGGCGCGGCGCCGGGACGGCGGTGTGGCCGCCCACCGTCTGCACGAACCGTGCCGATGTCGGGGTCAGCTCGACGGGATGGCGGATGTCGTCGAAGGCGACGGCGGCGAACGTGGCACTTCCGACGCCGAGGCCCAACGTTGTCGCGCCCATGACGCATCCACCCTCGTAGCCGGCGTCGACGATCTTGCCGTCGACCACCTCGATCCATCCGATGAGCTGGTTGGCGAACCGGAAGCGGTCGGCAGCCTGCAGGGCTCGGAGATCCTCGATCACATCGGGGGGCGGATCGTCGTAGTGGGTGAACCCGGTTTCGAAGATCGCCTTGTTGAGCCCGGTCACGGCCTCGGACGGGATCCAGCTCAGGCTGGTGACACTCGATTCGACTCTCGTGGTGTGCGTCATGCCGTCACCGTGAATTCCTGCACCATGCCCTCGGTGAAGTGCGGGGGCCCGTCACCCTCGGTCTCGCCGACGGAACCGACCGAAACAAAACACACGACGGTGTAGTTGCCCGGAGCGGTGAGGTTCCAGGAAGCCGTCTCGGTCCCGCCAGGGGCGGCGAACGTGAAGTTGACCGGCGTGATCTTGCCCATGGCCTCCTCTTCGGGCATGGCGAAGATCTCGTCCAGCGACTCCGTCACGCCCTCGTTGATCTTGAAAGCGACCACCTCATGCTGTTCCTTTCCCTCGTTCGAGAAGTTGAGGACGTGGTACCCGGCCGTGAGTTCGTCCGGGATGCCGTCGAACTCGTACTCCTTGGCTGTCACATCGAGGGTCTCCACGTCGCAGTTCTCGCCGGTCCACGCAATCGCGTCGCTGTAGAGCTCGAGTGTCTCGGCCGACGCCTCGGACTCCGGGTCCTCGAGCTGCGGCTGCGCCTCTGCCTTCAATTTGGTCATCGTGTCCACGATGTCATTCGGGGCGGCGGCGATCGCCGAGTCGAGTGCTGCGTTCACCGAGTCGGCGTCGCCCTCCCCGGTGATCAGATAGTTGATCACGGAGGTGTCCGCGGCGATCCAGGCGTCGCAGGCCTCAGCAATGGCGGAGGAGTTGTCGTCGGATCCGCACGCGCTGAGCAGAAGCAATGCTGATCCGGTACCGGCGGCGATCAGGTGCTTGGTTCTGAATCTGGTCATACCTCGAAGGTACGGATCGGCTCGCGCCGAGGCGAGGTGACAGACCGGTGTGTTCGATGGGGTGCCAGCACCCCACCACGAGTGACACCAGCGTCCTTGTCGGGAACGAGGTTGACGTGGTCTGATCGAGGGGTGCAGACATCGCTCGCGCTGGCGCGCGCTCAGTTGCGTCACGGCTGGCGGAACCTGGCAGGCATCGTCGTGCTCGTGGCGCTGATCGGCGGGCTGGTGCTCGGTGGGCTGGCCGGGGCGCAGCGCACCCGCACGGCGGTCGATCGGATGATCGAGCAGAACGAGGTGAGCGACGTCACCGTCAATCCGAACGACGGTGACGATTCGGCACTGCACTATGCCCTCGTTGAGGCGCTCCCGATGGTTGCCGAGTTCTCCCGAGTCCACGGCGTAGCGACTTTTCCAGCTGGTGAGATCACGTTCGACAACATCTTCACCGCCCCGTTCACCTTCGCGACAGACGGGCACGTACTCGTGGACTTCGATCGCCCGGCGCTGTCCGAGGGCCGAGTGCCGGATCCGGACTCGCTCGACGAGGTATACGTCGACCGCACCTATGCGACGGCTGCAGGGCTCGGTGTTGGTGACTCCGTCAGCCTGACGGTGTTGCCGCCCGCTGTGGTGGGCGACGCGCTCGCCCTGATCGACGCTGGGGAGTTCGACTCGGCCCTGTCCACCTTGAACACCCCCGGAGCCAGCACGACCGTCGATCTTCGCGTCGCTGGGATCGGTAACGGACTCGAGGGCATCGTTGTCGACAAGGGATATGAACCGCCGGAACTGTGGATGGGTCCAGCGTTGTACGAACGGTTGGGTGAACCGACGGTCGGGTACGGGGGCGCCATCGTCAGGCTCACCGATCCTGCGCGCCTCAACGAGTTCAAGGCGGCAGTCGACGCCTTGGCCCCCGACGAACTCATCGTTTACCAGACCCAGGCGGTGACGAGGGCGAAGGCCCATCGGGCGACGGCGCCCGCGGCGACGGCATTGGCTCTGTTTGCCGTCATCACCGCGCTGCTCGGCACGCTGCTCGTCGGCCAGGCGGTGTCGCGACGCTTCCAACTCGACGGACGTGACAACCGGACCTTGGCGGCGCTGGGGACGACGCACCGTGACCGGTTCGTCACGTCGCTGCTGCGCCTCGTGCTCGCGGTCACCGTTGGGTTGATGCTGGCCATCGGTGTCGCTGGCGCAATGTCCTGGCTGACGCCGGTCGGCCCGGCCGAGTACGCCGAGCCGTCGCCAGGGTTCCATTTCGCGACGTCGATACTGCTCGGTGGAGCGCTCGTGTTGTTCGTGGTGTTCGTCGGCGTGGGAACGATTCCGGCATGGAACAACGCTCGGCCCCACGAGCATGTCGGCGCGCTCCACGGATCGGCAACCGCCGGCTGGTTGTCCGCCCGAGGTGCCTCACCTGCGATGACCACGGGTGTTCGGTTCGCACTGGAGCCCGGGCGCGGGTCGACTGCCGTGCCCACCCGGGCCACGATCGTGGGCGCAATCACTGCGGTCGTGGTGGCGGCGGCGACGATCGTGTTCGCCTCGAGTCTCGATCGCGTGGTGAACGACGGACGGTTCTACGGATCGAACTTCGACCTCGCGATCGACTTCGAGGGGGGTCTCCCGACGGATCAGGCCGCCGTCGACGCTGCGCTCACAACGGTGGCAGCGGACCCCGCAGTCGAACGGGTCGGCGAATTGCGGATCACCGAGATCAGCGTCGACGATGTCGCGGTGACATCGTTGACGTTCGCCAACACAGAGGACGCCGATCCGGTCATGCCGACGATCGCCGCCGGCCGGGCCCCGACGACTGCCAATGAGATCGCCCTCGGGCTGACGACGATGCGAGAGCTCGGCGTCGGGATCGGCGACACGGTGTCGCTCGTCACCGACGGATTCGACGGCGATGCCATCGTCGTCGGGCGAGTCGTGCTCCCAGGGCTCGGGCTCTACTCGGGCTCCGATCGGACCTCGATCGGCGTCGGGGGGTTGGTCTCGCCGGAATCGCTCGGCCCCCGCACCGACGCCACCAAGTCGGTCATCGTGGTCGGCCTCGACCCGGCGACCGACACCCCACAAGAGCAGGAAGTATTCGAGAATCGAATCGCGTCAGCGTTGGGTCAGGAGGGACGCACGTACTTCCAGTCCGACGCTCGACCCTCGGACGTCGAGGGTCTGGCGAAGCTGCGATCGCTACCCATCGTGCTCGCGTCACTCCTCGTGCTCGTCGTCGGTGTGACGGTGGCCAATGCGATGGTGATCGCCGTGCGACGCCGTCGTCGTGACATCGCGATCCTGCAGTCCCTCGGTTCGACGCGCGGGAATGTGACAACGGTTGGGGTCTGGCAGGGCGTCACGATCGGTGTCACCGCGTTGCTCCTCGGCGTGCCCCTCGGCGTCGCCACAGGACGTTGGTTCTGGTCGCGACTCGCCAACGGGTTCGGCACGCTTGCCGAACCGGTCGTGCCGCTCCCCGCTCTGTTCGCGCTCGTTGCCCTGGTGCTGCTGCTCGCCGCGATCTCCGGTTTCGTCCCGATCCGGGCCGGTCTGCGCCACCGACCTGCAACGGTGTTGCGCAGTGAGTGACGTAGCGAACCAGACCGGCCGGCGAGCCGTGGTCGTCGGCGCCGGCCCGAACGGGTTGGTGGCGGCCATCACGCTGGCGCGTGCCGGCTGGGAGGTGAGGGTGTTCGAAGCCGCCGCTCGACCCGGCGGAGGTACCCGGACCGAAGAGTTGACGTTGCCGGGGGTGCTGCACGACGTGTGTTCGGCGATCCATCCGCTCGCCGTGGGATCGCCTGTGTTCCGTGAGATCGCTGCAAGTGAGACCCCGCTGACCGATCATGGACTCGAATGGATCCACCCGGAGGTGCCCGTCGCGCATCCGCTCGACGGGGGCCGTGCTGCGGTATTGCATCGGTCGGTGGTCGACACCGCCGACGGTCTCGGGGCCGACGCGAGGGCCTACCGTCGGTTGTTCGGCCCGTTCGTCGACGCGGGATTCGATCTGACCGACGGGTTGCTGTCGCCGTTCACGATCCCGCCGAAGCATCCGATCTTGCTCGCTCGCTACGGAGCGGTCGGCGTCCTGCCGGCTCACACCGTCGCCCGCCGAGGGTTCGACACCGACGAGGCCCAAGCGCTGTTCGCCGGGCTCGCCGGCCACTCGATCCTGAGCCTCAAGGCGCCGGTCACGGCCGGCTACGGCCTGATGCTCGGCGTGCTCGCCCATCTGGTGGGCTGGCCGCTGGCGAAGGGTGGATCGCAGCAGATTGCGAATGCTCTGGTGGCCGTTCTCGAGGGCCTCGGCGGTCGGGTCGAATGCGACCGACGAATCACGTCGCTGCAGGAACTGCCGGCTGCCGATGCCGTGCTGCTCGACCTGACCCCGCGCCAGGTGCTCGCGGTGGCAGGCGACGCGGTGCCCGACCGGTATCGCAGGGCGCTCACCGGATACCGCTACGGTCCCGGCGTGTTCAAGCTCGATCTGGCTCTCGACGGCCCGATCCCGTGGGCCAACGCCGACTGTGCCCTGGCGGCGACCGTGCACCTCGGCGGCACGCTCGGACAGATCACCGCAGCGGAGGCCGAGGTGCAATCCGGCGGGCATCCCGAACGTCCCTACGTCCTGCTCGCCCAACCCAGCCTGTTCGACGCGACACGTGCACCGGATGGGATCCAAGCGGTCTGGGCCTACTGCCATGTGCCCAACGGCTCCACGGTCGACATGACCGAGCGGATCGAGGCGCAGATCGAGCGGTTCGCTCCGGGCTTTCGTGACCGCATCATCGGTCGTCACGCAATGGACACGACGGCCGTCGAGGCGCACGGTGCCAACTACATCGGTGGCGACATCAACGGCGGCGTCGCCGACTTCCGGCAGTTCGTGCGGCGCCCGACGCTCGGCCTACACCCCTGGCGGACACCGATCGACGGGGTGTACTTGTGTTCGAGTTCGACCCCGCCGGGTGGCGGCGTGCACGGGATGTGCGGGTGGCATGCAGCGCAGGAAGCAATGAGAGGAACGCGATGAACGAGCAGTCGACCGAACGGGTGACGGTGATGATCGTCGACGACCAGCCCCCGTTCCGTGCTGCCGCCCGTGCCGTCATCGATCGCGTTGCGGGTTTCGAGCTGGTCGCCGAGGTGGCGTCGGGCGAGGAGGCAGTCGACACGAGTTCGACGGTGGCGCCGCAGCTCGTTCTGATGGACATCAACATGGGCGAGCTCGACGGCATCGAAGCCACCCGCATCATCACCGGCGACAACCCGGACATCAAGGTGATCCTCGTGTCGACGTACGGGCTCGACGACCTCCCCGCAGGTGCCCGCACGAGCGGGGCCATGGCCTACGTCAACAAAGACGAGCTCTCGCCCCGCGTGATCCGCCGACTCTGGGAGTCCGGCGGCGACCCCGATTGGCCCTGATTGCCATTGGATCGCGATTGGGGTCAGACCCCAATCGAGATTCAGAGGGGGATGGTGCCGGTGATGGTCGTGCCCTCGCCGACGGCCGACACCACGTCGACCCGACCACCGAAGGCGCCGAGACGATCGGCCATGTTCACGAAGCCATGGCCCTGGGCGCCGCCGGAAGCCGGATCGAAGCCGGCACCGTCGTCACGGATCTCGAACCGCAGCACCCCGTCAGCTTCGACCACGGTGACCGTCGCCGCTGCATCCTCGCCGGCGTGCTTGCCGGCGTTCTGGAGTGCCTCGAGCGTGCAGAAGTAGACCGCAGCCTCGATGTCGTTGCCGTAGCGGCCGACATCCACGAGGTCGACAGTCGTCGGGAGCGCCGCCCGGCCCGCAGCAGCAGGGAGCGCGTCGTTGAGCCCGCCCGAGACGAGCAGTGGCGGGAAGATGCCGTGAGCGAGCGCACGCAGCTCGGCGATCGCCGTCTGGACGTCGCCCTTGATCTCGTCGATCATCACGATCGCGTCGGCGGGGTCGTCCTCGACTGAATCGCGAGCGAGGCGGAGCTTCACTGCCAGCGCCACGAGGTGTTGCTGGGCGCCGTCGTGCAGGTTGCGCTCCAACTTGCGCCGCTCGCTGTCACCGGCGGCGACGATGCGGGCGCGGGAGTCCTGCAGCTCCTGGTTGCGGATGCGTAATTCGTCGAGACTCGCCTGGAGCGCGGTGTCGAGTTGGACGTTGTGTAGCGCCAGCCCGATCTGGCGGGCGATCTCGGTGAGGACGGTGTCTTCGTTCTCGGTGAACGGCTCGCCGTCGGGTTTGCGGGTCACGACGATGAAGCCCAGCAGGAGACCGGAGTGGGCGACGGGGGAGACGCGCATCGCCGAGCTCCCCGATGGCCCGACGAGCTGTGGCACCCAGATGTCGAGCCAGGTGCCGCCACTCACACCCGCCCGGGCCACGACCGGCAGTTCCTTCGGTCCGATCGAGATCGGTGGCGGCTGGCGGTGGGGAACCCCTGCCATCTGTTCGTACCGGCCGTCCTGGCCCGTCCACACTTCGGCCGAGGCCAACACCATGCTGCTGCGAAGGTTCTCCGCGAGTTGCAGCATCAGTTCGTCGAGCGGAATCGATCGGGTGAGGCGTTGTCCGAAGGTGCGCAGCGTCTCATCCGGGGCCACGCGGGCGCCATACACGAGTCGGTTGGCTCGTTCGGTCAACCAACGCCGCGCCGGGAGGTACAGCAGCGCGGCGATCGCTGCGGCAACCATCGACAGCAGGAGCAGCGTGCGCTCACTGCCTTGCGGTGTGCGCCCCAGACCGAGGACGACGATCACGTAGACACCGAGGATCAACGCGGTCAGCCCGGCAAGGGCCACCGTATGGGTGAGCAGGATGTCGACGCGGGCGACCATCTTCGGCTGAGTTCCGGCGATGATGGCGATTGGCACGAGTCCGGTCATCGCCAGCGCGACGGTGCCGAGGTCGTGCGGCCAGTCGGTCAGCACGCGTAGGGCGATCATGACGAGCACGCCTTCGGCGCACACGGTGATGCCCCATCCCACCCACTGCATTCGACGGCGCTCGACCGCTCCTGCGACGCGGTAGCGCAACGATGCTGCGTAGATGCCTGCCGCCAGTGCGGCGATCCAGAGCGCAACGATCGGCCAGGTCGCAATGCTGGTGAGGTCGACGCAGAGTGCACCGCCGACCACGAGGCCGACGACGTATCCGGCGAGCGTGGTGCGCTGCCGGCCCCGGCTCGTGAGTCGACCATCGGGGAGCGCCGTGAGCAGATGCAGAGCGAACGCCGGGAGCAAGGCGAGCGCGAGACGGAGCGCGACCACGGCGAAGTCGTGGGTCGAGCCGTCGAGTCGTGCACTCGCGACCAGGGCCTCGGTGAGACAGGTCACTGCGCCGGCAATCGCGCCGGCGAGCACGATCGGCCCGAGGCGATCCTGGCGGCGGCGCACGCCGAGGGCGACGCCCGCACATGCCCACAGCACGACGAGAGCCACGCCGACGATCTGCGTGGCTGTCGGTCCGTCGGCGTCGAGCGACACGACGACGCCGGCGAGCGCGAGTCCGATCGCAACGGGCGCCGCCAGGAGACACCAGGCCGGCTTCAAGTCGGCCTGCTTCCCGCCCACCACCGAGGATGTCGTCGTCCCTGGCGTGGTCGAGTCGGCCGTGGACAACCGCATCGAGGACGCGCGAACTGCAGGTGCCCTCGTCGACGCGTCGGACCCGGCGATGACGTCCATTGCCTCAAGTGGAGCGGATTTCGCTGTGCGTGGCAAGGGTGTCACCTTCGGTACTTCGGGGGTGCCAGCATCACCGTTTCAACGACCATCATTCGGAGCGCAGTTCTTCGGCGAGAACGAGGGATGCGCAGCGCCTCGACGGCCACACGGCGAGGAGGCCAGCCAACGCCACGACAGCCAGCGCTATCAGGACGATCATCCCCCAGTTGTCGGGTACGACGAACTCGACCGGTGTGTCCAGCGCTACGGATCTCCACACCGAGCGTCCTAGCACGACGCCCAGCGGTAGCCCGATCACGAGACCGACGAGGGCGATCGCGCCGGCCTGGACGAAGACGATGGCCCCGCTGTTGCGCGGTCGCATGCCGAGCGCTCGCAGCATCGCGATGTCGTGGCGCCGACGACGGGCGGTCGAGGCGAGCGTGTGGGCGACAGCGCCGATGCCGAGCAGAGCGAGGAACGCTGCGAGGAACAGCGGAATCGTCTCGAGCTCGGCGAGTTCGCTTCGTTCGAGCGGAGCGATGATCGGTCCGGGTTCGACGCTGACGCCGTTGTCGGCGAGTCGGTCGACGACCGCCTGTGTGTCGGCGCCCGGTGCGGTCGAGACGAGACCGAAGTGGAATCGGAACCCGTCGAAGAGTTCCTGGTATCCGTCCGGCCGGACCCAGCCGCCCGACGCGTAGCCGTTGTGCGGGCCTGCAGGCACAAAGGCCACACCGGTGACGGTGAGCGTCGACGATCCGTTCGGCCCGGTGAGCGTGACCGTGTCACCGACGCCGACACCTTCCTGTTCGGCCGACCGGGGAGCGAGTGCGATCTCCGAAGACGTGGATGGGAGACGTCCGTCGGTGACGACGACGTCGACGGGATCACCGACCGGTGCGTAGGTGAACACCGAGACCGAACCGTTGTCGGTGCTCGCCACGTCGTTGGCTGCGTCGAGCACGCCGTCGACGTCCGGGTCGGCGGCGATCGTGGTCAGCGTCGATGCCGCATCGAGGAAGTCTTGTCCGCCAATGCCCAGGAAGGCGCCGAGCTCATAGGTCTGACCGAATCGCTCGTAGCCGTCGGTGGCGTCCGCGATGCCGTGAGCAAACGTCAGTGCGGAGGCGACCCCGGCGACCCCGAGCACCGCTCCGAGCAGTGCCGGTCGCCCCGACGCCGAGCTGGGGGTGGATCGCCCCGAGAGTGCGAACCGCATGCCGAGGCCGAGCGTGAGTGGCCAGTTCGCTGTCGTCGCCTCGACGAACGACACCCCGCCGGTCGGCTCACCGACGCGATGAGCGGCACGGAGCGAACGAAGACTGACTGCGAGGGTGAACAGCGGAACGACGATCAGCGCCGGGAGCAGCACCAGCGGATCGAACGATGTTCCCGGCGACGGTTCCACGAACGAGGCGTTGCCGAAGGGGAACCAGCGCGACATCCACAGTGCCGCGACGCCTGCGAGCACGACGCCCCCCACCGCGGCCGATGTGGGCGCCACGGCGGCGGCCGCCCCTGACTGTGTCGGTGTGAGTCCGAACGTCCGCAACACCTCGAGATCGACGAACGACGCAGCGGTGAAGCGAGAGATCGCCACTCCGAGCAGCACCATGCTCGCCAACAGCGCGGTCAGAGCGAGCAGCAACAACGCTCGCGCCTCGAACGCCGTGACCTCGCGGATGTGCTGGGCCGCGTCCTCGAGGCTTTGGAAATCGGCGTTCTCGATCCCCGTCAGGCGGGCGAACTCTCGCTCGAAATCGTCGATCCCTACGGCGCCCGATCGGAGGCGCACGATGGCGTTCACGTTCACCGCGCCGTCTCGACCAACCACGTTGTCCGGGTACCGCTCGTACAGACCCGGCGACGTGATGACGAAACCATTCGGGCGATCGGCAGCGTCACTGAACCATGGACTTCGGATGACCCCGACGATCGTCGCACCGACGGTCGGTCCGAGCGGTGCACTCTCATCCTGGTTGTCGAGTTGCTCGGCGCTGAACAGGCGCAGGGTCACAGGGTCACCGACGTCTTTGTCGAATCGGTCGGCGAAGTTCGCCGTCACGGCGACCTCGTCGACACGTGACGGGTCGGGACGCCGGCCGGCGAGAACCACCGGCCGCTCGATCGTGTCGAGCACCTCGCGGTCGACGAACGGGAAGGTGCCCAGCGAGACCGGATCGATGTCCGGCTGATCGTCGATCCCCTCGACGGCGAAGCCGGCGACGGCGAACGCGGCGACGGCCTCGACCTGCGGCATCGACCGGACCACGTCCCAGTCGAACGCACCACGGTTGAGCAGCACCATCAACGTCGCCGGTTCGGTGACGTCGAGCAACCGGTCAACTGCCGTGGCACCTCGACGCGCTCCCGCAGCGGTCGCCTGGACGGAAGCCGTTGCAAAGGCAATCAAGAGCAGCAGCCCGATGAGCGCCCGCCAGCGGCCCCGCCACTCGACGCGAACCCACATCCAGACCGGGCTCACTCCGCTTCGCCTGTCCTGAGCTCCTCGTGTGCCAGCATCACTCTGCCCTCAGGTCGCTCGATGGTCGCCGCCGGCTGGCCGCCCAGGCTGGGCCGGTGGCAAGCACGACTGCGGCCGCGAGGACAGCAGCCGTGGCAACAATGGCGATCGCGGCCCACGGCGTCTCGATCACGCTGAGCACGTTCGTGTCGTCCGCGATGACGGTCCAGAGCTGCCGGCCGCCGGTCAATCCGATGGGGAAACCGAAGGCGATTGCTGTCACTGCCAGGAAGAAGCCCTGCCAATGGATCACCCCGCCTGTCTGACGCCCTCGGCAGCCGATTGCCCGCATCACTGCGAGGTCACCCCGGCGGCGGCGGGCAGTGACGATCAGGGCGTGAAGGACGGCGAGTGCGCCGATGAACCCCGTGAACGCGGCGACGTAGAAGGGGATGCCCCGGACCTCGGTGAGCACGCTCACGCTCGATTGCCGGAAGGTGCCGTCGATGAACCGGCCTTCGGCTTCGAGTTCCGAACGGAACCTCTCGACGTCGGCGCCGTCAACGAGCCTCGTGAGGATGACGGTCTCGGCGTCGCGGCTGGCCACGAGGTCCTTTCCCCCGAGTGTCCTGAACGCGTCGAGTGGTACGACGATGCCCTCGTCGGTGAACGAGCTCCCGACAATCGGCACGATGGCGCGACCGACGACGGTCACTGTCTGTTCCCCTCCGGGTCCACTCAGTTCGACCACGTCCCCGACGTCGAGACCGAGCCGGTCGAGCGTCGCCGATCCGACGAGCACCTCGTCGGGTCCGGCCGGGGCCTGACCCTCGAGCACGACCGGTTCGATCGAACCCTTCAGCGATTCGAACCCGATCGCGGACACCTGGTCCGGAAGGGATCCGTTCACCGAGATGTTCAGTTCACCGGCACCCGCCAGTGTCGCAGCGCTGACGCGATCATCGCCGGTGATCAGTCTCCGGGCCGTTTCGAATTCCTCTCCGGCCCCGACTTGGAGGTCCCACGGGGCGCCGTAGCGCGCTGGTGTCGTCAGCAATCCGTCGAGGCTGGCGGCGAGGACCAGTGCACCGACGATCACCGCAATCGCCGCCGCCGACCCGGCGAGCGCCGGAAGCACGGGAGTGCGTCGTGCCGCTCGGCCGCGCTCGAGGGCGAAGCGTGATCCCATCGTCGGCACGGGTGGCAGCCGGAGCTGAACCGCCAGCTGGTTGGCGACCGAGACGGTGGTGCCGGCTCGGTCCGAACCCTTCGTGCGGCTCCAGAGTGCGGCCGACAGGAGCGCGGCACCGGCGCCGAACGCGAACGTGAGCAGTGCACCCACGATCAGGACCTGCAGGTCGGCGTGCACACCGACGTCGGGGTCCGCCCGCCGCGCGGCTCGTAGCGGAAACAACGGTGACAATGCGATGGCGACCGGAACGGTGAGCACCGCACCGAACGCCGCAACGGCGAGCCCAGGCATCCAACCAGCCATCGTCCGCTGGCCTGACGGCATCCCCAGCGCGGCCAGCGTTGCCGCATCCGAGGATCGTTGCGACAGGACTCTGCCGAAGCCCTGCCCGGCGATGAGGAGTCCGGCAACCGCAGCAATCACCGTGCCGATCAGCAGAGCGTCTCGTTGCACCTCGGCGGCCCGACGGGCACCCACGACTTCGTCGAACGAGGTGCCGAGGTCACCGTTGGCGATCTTCGTGGAGTAATCGGTCACGATGCCGTCGATCACCGTGTCGGGTGTGAGGAAGACGTCGGTGATGCGACCCGTGGCATTTGCATCTCCGCCCCGCGCACCGAGAAAGGCCGTTCGCGCGAGGAAGACACCTTGTCCGAATGCGTCAGGTGCCAGATCGCTGGGGCCGCGGATGATCGCAGTGATGGTCACTGTGCCTGCAGCTTCAGGGAGACACTCGCCCCCCACGATGCACGACTCGAGACCCGCTGGGGTGAGCAGCACCATATCGACCCGCTCACCGACCTCGAAACCCAGTTGGGCTGCCCCCTCGGTCATCGCGATCTCATCTGGACCGGAGGGGTAGGTGCCACTCACGAGGCGTGGGCGAACGAGGTCGCCGAAGTACTCGTCGGGCACGACCAGGGTGACGCCGCCCAGCCCGGGACTGATCGTCGTCGGCGTCGCCAGCACCACCCGCACGTTGGCAAGGTCGGTGACCCGTGGGTCGGCCTCGAGTTCAGCGCGGAGTGTCGGGTCGAGCGGGCTCTCGGTGTAGATCGTGACATCGGAGAATCCGCTGTCGGCGAGGAAGCGGTCGATGGATTCGCCCGCCCGACGTGCCCCTGCGACGCCGGCCATGACGGCTCCGCCGGCGACCGCCACCAGCAGTCCCACGACCACGAGCGATGTCCATCCTCGACGGATGTCGTTGCGGGCCCACAGCGTCGCCCCGCTCATCTGTTGCCCCCAAGTGCTTCGCTCACGGTGCGCTCACTCGCTCCTCAGCACGGTCGCCGGTTGGAGGTGGGCTGCCCGACGTCCGACGAGCGACGCGATCGCGACCATTGCGGCCGAGGCCACGAGTGGAGCGATCACGATCATCGACCACGGGATCGAGACGAGGTCGACGGCGCCGACACCGGCGGCGACCTGCTTCCACACGAGGCGACCGATGACCACCCCGAGCGGTACGCCGACGGTGACGGCGATCGCGGTGATCATGATTCCCTGCCAGCGGATCGACGACGCCGCTTGGCGTGGGGTGAAGCCCAACGCGCGAACAATCGCGAGGTCGGCGCGGCGACGGGTGCTGGCCACGAGCAGCCCGTGAGTGGCGCCACCGATGCCGAGCAGGGCAAGCGCGATCGCCAACAGCTTCGGCACCGAACCGATCTGGCTGAGATTCGCGACGCGCGACGGGGGAGTCGTCGGCACGAACCCGAGGTCCGCGAGCCGAGCCCGGCTCGCTGCATCGGCATCGCCGAGGCGGAGGAATGCACCGTTGATGGCGAGTTGGTCAGAACTCTGCAGTCGCGTGAGCCCATCCGCGGTGGTGACGAAGGCGAGGTCGGTCTCGTCGCCGTCGCTCAGACGCCCGATTCCGCTCACGATGAACTCTTGGTCTCCTTGTTCGCCCGCGTCGACGGTGACGACATCGCCGATGTCGGCGCCAATCGATGCGGCGATCGTTTCGCCGAGTACGACGTCGTCGACCGTTGCCACCGGCTGTCCCCGGTCGATGAACGGCCCCATCGAGCCGGTGATGCTCTGGAACGTCTGCGGCGACACGAGGCCGGTTCCATCGGGGCCCGTGATGACGAACTGGTTACCGGTGACGGCGAACTGCAGGGCCAAGGCTTCGACGCCGGGGTCAGCCGAGGCGGCGGCGATGACGGCGTCGGGATCGTCGGGCTGCGCCGTGAGCTGGAGGTCCCAGTCGGCCGCGAACGCGCTTGGGGTGCCCAGCACCTCGCTGGTCGACTCGTCGACCAGGGCGACGGCGATCGCACATCCGATGGCGATGGCGAGGCCACCGATGGCGCTGGCGGCGACGATCCGCGACCGGTCTCGCGAGGGCTCGAAGGCGAAGCTCGTGCCGATGGTGGCCGGCGGGCTGATCGATGTCCCCCATGATCGCGCACGTCGCACGGTCTCTGAGCGTTGCTGACCGGTCGCCACAGCGGCGGCGAGAATGGCGAGGCCCACCGTGACGACGAGGAGCACGAGGCCACCGCCGACGAACGCGATCGTGTCGAACCGAATCCCGGTGTCGATCTCGGCTCGACGGGCCAGCCCGCGAGGGAGAAGCGGGGAGAACGCGGTCGCCAGCACCACCGCGCCGATCGCACCAAGCAGCGCAACCGGGAGCAGGAGGACCGTCCACCCCCGAACGACCTGGAGTCGTGTCGCGCCGATGGCTGCGAGTGCCGGGCTGGTCGATTCGTCGCCGCCGACGTGGCGGGCCAGGGCTTGAGAGATCACGAGCATCGATGCGATCGCGGCGACGAGAGCTGCGATCTGCAATGCGCCGACCTCGAGTGCCACCGATCGAGCCACACGGGTTCGCACCGGTCCGTCGACCTTCTGGACGGCGAGTGGATAGTCGCCGATCAGTGCGGGGAGCGCAGCGGCAATGGCGTCGGCGTCCGATCGTGACGCGGCGACCCAGAACGAGCAGTCGCAGTGCACGATCCGATCGCCGTACTGCTGGTGGAATGTGGGAGTCAGGAGCACCATCGCCTCGGGGAAGTCGGAGATGTCTTCTGCACTCCGGTGGATTCCGGTGACCACCACGTCGACACGCGGCCCGCGATCTTCCTCGACGGCACTGCCCATGAATGCGTTGAGCTGGTCGGATGCGTACGACCGCAGCGTGATCCGGTCGCCGACGTAGACGCCCATCTGCCGTCGTGCCTCCTCGTTGATCGTGACCTCGTCCGCTACCTGTGGATCCGCGGAGCGACCCTCGATGATCTGCCGGCCGGGCGGGGGTGAATCTCCTGCCGACGGACCGGTGGCGACCGAGAAGAACTGCGATGGCTTGCCGTCGATTTCGTAGGCGACCGCCATCCACGACACCGGTGTCACACCCCGAACCCCGGGTATGTCGGCCATCGGTTCGGTGAGATCGGTCCAGGCGTCGGTGTACACGCTGAGGTCCTCCTCGATCCCCGCCGCCGACACGTCGACCGGCGACGACACGCGGTCGAGGAACCGGTCGAATGCGGTGTCTGCGCGGCGGGCGCCACCGATCGCGGCGAGCGTCACGCCGCCGCCGAGAGCGATGAGCAACGACAGTCCGACGAGCGAGCGCCGGCCGCGGCGCCATTCGGATCGGACCCACAACCCGAGCCCGCCGGTCGTGCGGTCGAGCACGACGCCTCAGCCCAGTCCGTCGTCGGCGACCCGGCCGTCCTTCATGTGCACGATGCGTTCCGCGGCGTCGGCGACCGGTTGGTCGTGAGTGACGAGCAGGATCGTCTGACCGCCCTGGTGGAGGCGGCGGAACAACTCGAGCACCTCTTCGCCGCCTTCGCTGTCGAGTGCACCGGTCGGTTCGTCGGCGAGCACGATCGTTGGTTCGTTGGCGAGGGCTCGGGCGATCGCCAAGCGCTGACGCTGCCCACCGGAGAGCACGCCGGGCGCCTGTTTGGCCTTGTCGCCGATGCCGAGCAGGTCGAGCAGGTCGCGAGCCCTGGATTCGGCGACCTTGCGTTTGCGCCCGGCGATCACGGCCGGCATGACGACGTTCTCCAGGGCGGTCATGCCCTCGAGCAGGTTGAAGAATTGGAACACGATGCCCACGTGTTGGCGTCGCATGATCGCCAGTGCGTTTTCGTCCTTGCCGGCGAGAGATTCGCCCGCGATCACGACCTCGCCCTCGTCGGGCACGTCGAGCCCGGCGACGAGATTCAGCATCGTCGACTTGCCGCAACCCGACGGCCCCATGACGGCGACGAACTCGCCTTGGCGCACGGTGAGATCCGCGCCGCGGAGAGCGCGCACGGGAGCAGTGTCCTGCTCGAATGTCCGGTAGACGGCCGTGACCTCCACGGCGTTGCCCCGGAGGGGCGAAGTGGCCGGATCTGGTTCGGTCATGGTCGAGATGGTGTCGGTCATGTCGGTGCTGCTTCCTCTACGAGTTGGCTGGTGGGTCCCGTGGTCTGTTGCGGTAGTCGGTAGGGCGCGACCGGGGTGTCGCGGCCCTTGACGAGCTGCGAGTCGAGTTGCTCGTACACGACGGGATGCTCGGTGAGTGCTTCCCAGGTCGGCGAGCTCAGCACGGTCTCGCCGGGTTCGGCGAACTGTTGGAGCCGTTGGCACAGGTTCACCGCGTCGCCGACGAGCGTGTACTCGACGCGTTCCTCGCTCCCGAGGAGCGCTGCCGCGACCGTTCCGGTGCTCAGCCCGATCCCGAGCCCGAAGGGGGTGCGACAC
>JANPKU010000130.1:0-19009 GCA_031426215.1 Actinomycetes bacterium | reverse complement strand
GGTTATACGGGTGATCCACCTCCTGGGCTGATGGCTCGGGAACTCTTCTCGGGCTCAGGTTCGTCGATGAAGGGGAGCGTGCCATGTGGAGTCCGCAGTTCGAGTGTGTGGTTGGCGAGGGTGGCGAGGCGAGTTATCGCGTTGGTCACGAGTTGATCGATGAGTTCTTGGAGTTCATCGAGGCTCGGGCTCGGCCGAACACGGTCAAGGCGTACGCGCACGATCTGAAGGTCTTCTTCACCGTCGTTGCCAAGGCGCCCGCGGAGGTGACGTCGCGCGATGTGTTGGCGTTCGTGACCGATCAGCGGCGCGGTCGTGTCGGCGCTGAGAACGTGGTGCGGATCCCTGACGGCTCGGCGGGCTTGTCGGCGGCGACGATCAAGCGGCGTTTGGCCGCGGTGTCCGCGCTCTACGGCTATCTCGTCGTGCGCGGCGACACGGGCGTGTCGACGAACCCGGTGCCGCGCGGGTTGCCCACGCGGCAGCGTCGACGCAACGGTCCGAAGGTGGTGCCGTTGGTGCGCGGTGTGCGTCGGCTCCCGCGGATCTTGGCGCCAGCCGAGGTCGACGCGTTGATGGGAGCGCTCCGCACTGACCGGGATCGGGCGATCGTACAAGCGATGCTGCTGGCGGGGTTGCGCCGCTGCGAGGTCCTCGGTCTACGGCTCGAGGATCTGCGCCTTGGTGAGTGGAGGGTCTTCGTCGCTGACGGCAAGGGCGGCCACGAGCGTGTTGTGCCGATGTCGACCACGTTCTTCGCCACCGTCGCCGCGTACCTCAACACCGAACGTCCAGCTGACGCCGACACCGACCGGGTGTTCGTGGTGTTGAAGGGGCCAACCCGTGGCGGGGCGTTGTCCGCGTCGGGCCTTGACGAGATCATTGTTGGTGCTCGACAACGAGCCGGGCTGACCCGGGGCACCTGTCATGAGCTGCGCCACACCTGCTTCACCCGGTTACGCGAGGCGGGCATGGCAATCGAAGCGCTCCAAGCTTTGGCCGGTCACCGCTCGATCGAGTCGACCCGGATCTACTTGCATCTCGGTGCCGACTGGCTCGCTGAGGAGTATCAGCGTGCTGCGGCAGCGATCGAGACAGCAGCGACCGCGGCGGTGACACGATGAGCGCTCAACCAGCCCCGGCCGTCACGTTCATCGACGACACATCGGCCCAGGAGATTTCTTGGCCTCAGATCATCGTGGCGGCCCCACAGATGGCAGCCACGATGGCCCGCTACCTGGATCAGCTCGCCGTCTCCGCTCGCCCGTCGACCGTTGTCGCTGTCGATCTCGCGCTGCGTCAGTTCGCCGGGTGCGTCACCGCCACCGACCCGACATGTCGGACCATGGCGCAGGTCACCCGCGGTCACTTCGAGGACTACAAACGCTGGCTCGCTCGACGGCCCGGCCGGCGCGGCACCCTGTCGCCGACCACGATCTCGCATCGCCTCGGACTGCTGCGCACCTTCTTCGAACGCATCATCGAATGGGACTACAACGACGCCCCAGCCCGGGTCCCGATCTTCGCGGGCGACTTCCCCAACCGCGACGAACCCCTCCCGAAGTTCCTCGACGACCCCACCGCTGCGAAGTTCATGGCCGGTCTCGCGGCCGACCCGAACCCGCGCCGACGACTGATGGTCGAGATCCTCGCCCGCACCGGAATCCGATCCGGAGAACTATCTGGCCTCGACGACGACGCCATGATCCTCATCGGCGACATCCACTGGCTCCGCATCCCCGTCGGCAAGCTCCACAACGACCGCTACGTGCCCCTCTTGCCGATCCTCGTCGAACTCATCGACCACCACCGCACGACACGCGGCCCTGCCCGCTCGGGACGCCTCGTTGAACGCAACGACGGCCGACCCTTCGACCGGCGAACCATCCACCGCTACGTCGCCGCCGTCGCCAAACGCGCCGGCGTCGGACCCGTTCACCCCCACCAACTCCGCCACACCCTCGCCACCCAAGCCATCAACCGGGGCATGAGCCTCGAAGCAATCGCAGCACTTCTCGGGCATCGCTCCATGAAGATGACCATGACCTACGCCCGAATCTCGGACCGCACCGTCGCCGACGAGTACTTCCGCGTCACCACCGCAGTCGAGGCCAACTACCAAACCGGCGCGCCGCTGCGCACCGACACTGCCGGCCAGATCATGACCGGCCTCGCCGCCGACCATCGCCGCTTGCTCGGCAACGGACACTGCAACCGGCCCGCAGCCCTCGACTGCATCCACGAATCGATCTGCGAACGCTGCGGCTTCTTCGAGACCGGCCCCGAGTTCGTGCCCGTCCTCATCAGCCAACGCAACCACGCCACCAACCACGACCAAACCGAACGAGCCAGACTCTTCACCAACCTCCTCGACAACCTGGACAACTCCCGCTGAACCTGCTTCGATGACCACACCCCAGGACCGATGGATCACCCGTATAACAGCGGCTCCGGGTCGGTCCGACAGAAGTCGTTGCTTTCGGGTTCGCGCATCAACGTGTATGTCTCAATTCCTGGGCGATCGACGCGCCGAGGGAACCAGGAGAGCATTTTGGGTTTGACGATCAGGCGTCACGATGTCGCGGTGCGTCGGTCGCTTCGCCATCGGCGGGACGCCGATCTGGTGCAAGCAGATCTCGAGCGACGGACCATCGACGTTCAAGCACGGGTTGTCTTCGGTGTTCGTCCCATCGAAGCGAGGCGCGCAATCTCGTCGTCGTACGCCCGGATCTCGAACTCGTCCAACGCTTCGGCCAAGAAATGGGCGAGCGCTGAGGTTGCTTCCCGCGCTGCAGCTCGGGGGCGAGATCCATCGGCGCCTCCCTTCGGCTCGGACCTCGGACTATTGGAGCCGCTCGCCTGCGTCGCAGGCCTCGACGAGCAGACCGAATCGCCGCTCGCGCGTCTCGGGGCGCTTCGCCTCGCTCATCCAGAAGGCGCGCATCTTGCGGTAGCTCGGCGGTGTGGAGTCCCAAAAGGCGGCCGCCTTCGGGTGGTCCCGGCGCAGGCGCTCGTCGAACTCGGGCGGCAGCCGGCTGGGCCGATTCGACGTCGAGTACGGCTCCTCGCTCGTGTCGCGTGCGGCGGACGCGCGCCGTCCGGCCTCGGTCATGCGGCCCTCGGCCTCGAGCTCGGCCACGAGCGCGACGTTCACGGCGCTCCAGCGGCGGCTCTTGCGTGGCGTGAACCGCTGCATGTGGCGTTCGTCGTCGATTGAGCGGCTCTGCCCGTCGATCCAGCCGAAGCACAGCGCCTCGCGCACGGCGTCGGCCCATCGGAGCGACGGCTTGCCAGTGTGCGTCTTCCAGTAGCCCACCACGCACTCGGTCGCCGTGGCGTGATGGCGCTCCAGCCAATCGCGGAACTCGTGCGGAGCGCCGAAGAAGATCGGCTCAACGTCGAACACGCCGGTGAGGCTACGGGTGCACCAGCACCCGCACGACGACGCCCGACCGGGTAGTGACCAGGTGACCCCAATCGCCAGTTGCGCTCGTCGATCACTTGAGCGCGAAAGGATGGACACATGCTCACTTCAATCGTGGGGTTCAACCTCCCGGGCTGCGTGTTCGGCCGGCCCGACGGCTCGCTGATGAACAACGTCCATGTTGGGATCCAGGTAGGCAGGGAACCGGCAGAGCTGGTCAAGGCGGATGCGTCCGAGGCGCGGTGGGATTTTGTCATCGAGGCGGTCATTCGAGAAGGGCAGCCGGACTTTCGTGGACGTGAAGTGCACGGCAAGCGCGGTGATCGCTTCGTGTATCTCACGTGGGGCGAGGTCAACCACGACGACGGGTTCGAGATGTTCCGTCGGGCCAAGCTGATGCTGAACCGGATCGACGAGAACGTCATGCAGTCGGCGATTGCCGAGGGTCGCCTTCTGGCGAGAATCGACCTCACGAGTGATGACGGCGGGCCACGTTGTGCCAGGGTCGACCCGCCCGCGATCGAATGGTCGGTGCCGGCGACCTGACCACGCAGTGGCGTACCCGATCGCCGGATCGACTTCGTTACGCAAGGCGCGCAGAGTGGTTGCCGCTGTGCCACCAACGCCAGTGTCCGTGCAGGTGCACGTGCGCGGCCACGTGCAGGTGCACGTGCGCGGCCACCGCAAACGATCACCCCGCCGAGACCAAGTGGGCCCGAGCCGGGTGGATGCGGCGCCCAAGACGGCACTCATCCAGGCGTGCGACGGGGATCGATACTCCCTTGACTCGAACCAAGGATGGGACTAATACTATTAGCATCATGCGTTGGTCAATCGATCACACCTCCCGAGAGCGCCTCCAGGACCAGATCGCGAGCTGCGTTCGCCGCGGCGTGGCTTGTGGAGACTTGACGGTCGGCGAGCAGTTGCCACCGGCGTTCGAACTCGCAACCGCTTTGTCCGTCGACCGCAACACCGTGCTCGCTGCGTACCGACAGCTACGCGACGACGGAGTACTCGAGTTCCGCCGCGGACGCGGCGCACGCGTCACGTCAACAGCGCCGGCTCTGTCGTCGGTGACCGAAGCAGCCCAGAAGTTGGTCGCCGCCGCCAGCGAACACGGCCTCGGACAACACGATCTCATCCGCATCATCAAGGAGCTGACATGACCACACAGACAGCTGCCAGCGCGAGCCGGCACTCCGTCTACACCGGCCGGACAACGAGCTGGCCAATGGTGGCCGCCACGTGTCTCGGAGCACTCTTCGTCGTCATCATGGGCAAACAAGCCGACGGAGCTTGGAGCGACCTCTATTTCGTCGTGCCGTTGCTGCTCGTTGCCATCGGTTCGCTCGCCAACGTCTTGACCGCCTCCAGCGTCCGCGCCACCGCAGGGCCCAACGGCTTCACCATCCGCTGGGGACTCCTCGGCTGGCCCAGATGCACCTACCGCCTCGACCAGATCGAGCACGCCGAAGTCATCGATCTGCCATGGTGGCGCGTCTCTTACGGATTCTGGTGGACACCGAAGCGGACCAACTGCACGGTCCGAAACGGACCGACCGTGCGACTCTCACTCCACAACCATCGCATCGTCACCATCACGGTGCCCAACCCCGCAGCAGCCGTCGCGGCGCTCCACGAGGCATCACCCGGCACCCAACCGGACCGGTCCTGAGCTCCGCCCAACCCGCTCATCGCGCACGGCCGGCGAGACCGAAACGCCCGCTCGGATCGGCCGATCGATCATCGACCTCGACGACCCGAGACACTCAGATCTGCGACCCGAGAGCCTGCGATTGGAACACGATTCGACGTGATTCTGTGGCGCCGCACTGGGGTAGAAATGTCGGTGATCCACCGGCCCGTTCTTGCTGTTGATCGTGATGCTTGCCTTCTACCCGCTCGCTCGCCTGTTCGACCGGTCAGCGGGTGGCGACGAGCCAACTGGTCTGGCCACCGACTTTGCAATCGGGGCGATGGGCGGTGTGCTGCTCGGCCCTGTCGCTGCCGGCATCGGCGCAGTCGTCGGTCTTTGCCTTGGGAACCGACGAATCGGGCCGAGAGCGGTGGGAGCACTCGTCACGGTGGCGATCGGTCTGGCAGTGCTTATTCGTCGCCTTGAACCGTGGCCTCATCGACGAATCCGGCTCGACCGGCTCGCTCCTATTCGTGATCACGCTTGGCGCGCTCGCCGGCGCGGCTCTCGGGAGAGGTCGCCTGAGTGGAGCTGCGCTGTCCGATGCCGTTCATGTCTGTCTGGAAGCCGTATTCGTCGCGCCAGAAGCGACGGTCTCGACGCGAGAATCGACTGGGACGTCAGAGTCGCTGCCATGCGGTGCGCAAAGCGCGAGCGGCGGTCTCTTCGTCGGCGCCGAGTTGGCGCGCGACGATGACCAACGATTCGGCAGCGCTCTCAAGACCTTGGGTGATCTCTTGTCTCGTTGAGGGTGCTACGTCGGCGACGAAGGTGCCATTGCGGCCGTGACGTTCGACGACGGCGTCGTTCTCGAGGAGTTCGTAGGCGCGCTCGATGGTGCCTTTGGCCAACCCGAGGTCGGCGGCGAGTTGGCGGATAGTGGGCAGGCGCGCACCGGGTTGCAGCGTCCCGGCGGCAACCATGCGCCGGATCTGTTCGCGGACCTGCTCGTACACCGGCAGCGCTCGGCTGGGATCGACGGACAGGATCATGCGAGCACGGGGTCGCGATGCTCGGCCACGACGGCGTTGAGACCGAGCCGACGGTTTCGCCACCACAGGGACAGGGCGTAGAGCCAGGCAGCCGCACCGAGCGCCGGGCCGAACCCACCGATCGTCGGCTCGAGCGCAAAGAACGCACGGGCCGTGAGCGCCAACGCAAAGTACGTCCCTGGCCGGGCCAGACCTGCTCCGATGGCCAACTCGCGAGCGAGGTCGTCGGCACGGGTGAGCGCGTCGGACACAGCCGGCCGAGCGCGCGTCGCCACCCGGTGCTGGGCGAGTCGGGCGACACTCAACGCCGCGATCGCGCCGAGGCCCCACCAGGTCGCCGTACGTGTGTCAGCAGACAACGCCCCGACCGCTGCGGTCACCGCCGCAGCGAGGGCGACAGCGAGCATCTGCCGCGCGTCTTTCGTCGACAGATAGTCGCCGACGCTGCGAACATCGAGCCGAGCAGTTCGAGCACCGCCAGCGCGTCGGATGTGGTGCAGCTCTGCGACCACTGCTCCTGCCGCGATCCCGCCGGTGCCAAGCACGAGCACGTCACCGCGGGCGTTTGTTCCGAGGAACCACACGAGCAGCCCCGAGAATCCACCCACAAAACGCGCCCAGCGGGCGCGACTCAACCAACGTGTCAGCAGCCGTTGCTGATCGGGGTGGCTGACCAGGTGTTCAGCAATCTCGGGTGCTTCGTCGTCGACCCCCGCCAACTGGAACCCAAGATTGAGCAGCACGATCAGTACGAGCGCGCCCAAGAGCGCGAGGACGACGATGGTTGTCAGGTCGGCTCGCGAGCCGCCGTCACTGCGAGCAACCATGAGCACCGAAGCGGCAACCACAATCGTGGCTATCGCAGCGGCTGTGCGCCGAGTCCGCAGAATACCTCTTGACTGTCCCATTGTCCTCAGACAATATGACAAACACTTCGAGCGCGCAAGAGGCCCACGTGGACACATTCACAACCCGAGATCCGATCGATCTATCGATCCCACCACCGCGGCCGTGGTGGACGCGCCTCGTCGTCGGGTTGCTGATCGTCGGCAGCGTCGGGATCGTGTCCGCACTCTTCGGGTTCGGGTATCTGTATCCGCGCCCTGAGTGTTGTGGTAGTGGCGGCGGCGACTCGATGATGACCCTCACGCCCGACGCGAAGGCGGTCACGGTGACGACCTACTTCTTCAACTCGAGTGGTCGCGACCTCTCGAAATCGTCTCCGTCACTGCCGACCTTCCCGGTGCTCTCGTGCTCGACGTGAATCTGGTCGACGACACTGAGAGCTACCTGCCGCTGCAGCTGGAACCGTTTCCAGCAGTGATCGAAGGAACCACGATGGCCCGTCTTGCGATCACCTTCGTCCCCGAGAACTGTGGCGACCAGAGCGAGACGTTGGGAACGCTCGACCTCGACCTCGACCTCGACGTCGTGAATCGCTGGCTGCCCTCGATTGACCGCACCTACACCCTCCCTGACCCGGTAGCCACGTCGTATGGGCTCTCGGTCTTTTCACCCACGGACGACCCGATGTTTGCAACCACGCTCGCCCCGCTCGACGCGGCATGCGCCCTGCTCGACGCCGCCACCTAGCACGACCACAACTGCCACAGATCTCCGGGTCGGTGACCGAGCGGTACGTCATGGGCGCTGGGCCGTCGGGCGAGAAGTGGTCAGTAGCGAGGGATCGAGGGTGCGCTCGGGTTGTCCGCGTCGTGAGCGGGGTCTCCCGGTGGAAGGGTCCCCGCGAACCACGGATCTCGCTTCCAGTCCGGCACCGGCGGCGGTGTGAGTCCGTCGGGGACGAACACCGAGCGCTGGCGGTCGCTGTTGGTGTGGACGTAGCGACGACAGTTCGGGAACACCGCCCGGGCGCGCACCCGAGCGATGAGCAGCGCGCCGGGGATGGTGTCGGTGAGAGGATCGTCGGCATTGATCGAGGCGACGCCGTTCACGCGCAACCGTGATCCGTCCTCGAACGAAATGAACAGCAAGCCGACCGCCGGGTTGTCCTCGAGGTTCCCGACGGTGAGAAACATGCCGTTGCCGTCGTAGACGGGGAACGCCAGCGTCGATTCGTCGAGTACCCGCACGAACCCGGGATCGCCGCCCTTATACGAGCACTGCGGTTGGCCGTCGCCGTCCACGGTCGAGATGAAGAACATGTCGCGAGCTTCGATGAACCCTTGGTACGGCGTCAGGTCGTCGCCGGCAGTCTCCGCGAGGCGCTCGGCCAATCGTCGTGTGCCGAACCGATCTTGCAGCTGACGCTGCGATTCGCTGTACTTCATCCGACGACACCTCTGTGGTGCGCATGTTGGACGTCCGGACAACGTGATGAAGTCCGGTCCGATTACCGGCGTCCAAACGCGCGGGCAAGTCGCGATCATCCTCCGGCAAAGCGTGGATGTCAATCAGCGCTGCTGGCAGCATCGTGCAAGACTGCATAAACGACTTGGCCCGGCCCGAGACGCGCGCCTCGATCGATCTCTCGACGAACAGAACCGCACCTCACTCTGCCAAAACACTGGCAAGCCCGACATCACCACCCGCTAACCCGCCAGCTCACGCAGCCGACGGTTCGATTATGGGGTGCTCGGCTTGGGCCGAACTCGGTCACCATCGGGAACGACGTCACAGTGATTATGCGTGCCAGTACCGAGCGGCTCTCGGCTGAGATCGACACTTGCGTCTGGCGTACATACCGGGCAATCTGCTCGGCGTGAGGAAGCCTTCGTTGCGACCCGATGAGCGTGAGATCGCGACCTACCGGGCGAACAGGTCGCAAGGGTCACGCGCCGTGGGCGGCCATCTGCTTCTGACCGACCAACGAGTGCTGTTCTACCCCCACAAGCTCGACAGCAGCACGGGAGGCAAGGCCTGGGAGTGCGACCTCGGAGCGATTACTAACGTGGGGTTGTCCGAGCGCGGCTTCAACCCCTTTGACGGCTCGATGCGACGACGCCTCAGGATCGAGCGCGACGGCTCGGCCGATTTCTTCGTCGTCAACAAGGCTGAGTCCATCGCCACTGCGATCCGCAATGCAGGGACCGCTTGAGTCGCCCCAAATCTGCCGGTCGGTACGAGCAGTCCTGGTCCACGTCGGGGATTCGGTGCTGCTCGGCTTGCGTTCGACCCCGGCGATAGTTGACAGTCGGTTGTTGCGACGGAGCGGCGTAGCGGGAAGTCTGCCTTGGTGAGGAATCCCGCCGACGACCCGAACGAGTATGAGCGGGTGTATCGAGCGTCGGTCCAGCGCGAGAGTAGGCGTCTCAAGGCTGAGGCAGCGGAGAACATGCCGACGTTTCTTCTCTACGTGCTTGGCGGCGCGATCGGATTAGGGCTCGTTGGACTACTGGTGCCGTCAGGGGGCCTGTGGAGCAACCTTGGTCAGCGCTTGTCCACGGCGGCCTTGTTTGCGGCCGGGGGTGCAGCCGGAGGCTTGAGGTTCTGGATGTTCCGTGAGAGGGACTAGCGACTTGCGTATGGGCCTCTCTCTCATGTGCTGGTAGGACCGCGCCAATACCTGTAGATACTCCGGTAATCGATGAGGCTTCGGTCTGCGCTCCCTCCGTCTCGTCGGGCCGCTTACACGGCGACGTGAATATCGGGTGCTCGGCTTGGCCCGGACTGCAGCGCGATGCCAGCTTCGTGTCGCGTGATTATGCGTGTCGATCTGTGCGGGATCGCTCGGCTGGCTGCGTGCCGTCGATCACGACGTCAGCACGCTCGCGGGTGGGGTCACGTTCGTAGTGAGCGTCCTCGCCGGCCATCCACAACTCCCAGTCGTCCAGTGCTGCGATGCCGTCGCGTTCGACACCGCGGCGGAGGCGCTCCTCGCGTGGGGTCTCGATCCAGATCAGAAAGCTGATGTGCGCGGCCCACTCGGAGCGACCCGCCGACACGCCCTCGATGATGACGATTGGTGCCGGTTCGATCGTGTGCCATTCGGCCAACGTCTCTGAAGGCCAGTCGTAGCGCTGATAGTGCGCGGCGTCACCTCGGGCGAACGGCTCGATGACTTGTTCGAGGAGCCGTGGCCACCAGTCGATCGGGTTGTCCGCAGCGGCGAAGTGGTCGGTGTGAACCACCGATGCCCCGCCGGCCGCCTCGGACAGTTCTCTGGCGAACGTGGACTTCCCTGCACCGCCCGGTCCGTCGACTGCAACGAGTCGCAGCGGCCCGGGCTTGGCCAAGATCGCTGCAACGAGCTCGTCGAGATACATGGACCGAGCATTGTCGCTCCGGAGCGCGCCGGGCCGGTCGGGCCGGGAAAGTGCAGTGCGCTGCTTGGGCCGCGATGCGGCGCGGCCTGTTACGGCGCAACCGGGTTATCGGGCGCGCGCTATTTAGTGACTCCCATCGGCAGTTCGGCCAATGCCCTCACAGCAGCTGAGAGCGAGCGATGCGGGTTCGTTGCTCGACTGCCGCGCCGTCAGCAAACCCACGAGTAGCTGATGGGCTCATCGACGAGCCACACGTCCAAGTCCCCGCTGTCCGACACCCAGCGGGCCACCCCATCCGCCCACACCACCAGAGTCCCGATGCTGTCGCCGGGCCCCGGTGCGGGTACGCGCACGAGGCCGTGGACGTCACGCACGGGCGAGGACTCTCGCTGAACTGCAAGGACCTCGTCCACACGCTCCTGCAGGTCGTCCATCATCGGGTCGAATCCTTCGCTGAACAGCGGATACCACGTGACACCCCGGTGGTCGAACGGCTCATTTCCGCACGCCGGATAGGCCAAAACGCCGGTGTACACACCAACGATTACGATGGCATCGGGCATGGTTGTTGGTGACATCTGCGTGGCGGGGATGGTCGACTCCGTCGTGGTTGCGGCGGGTGACGCAGCGCCGTCCGAGCTGCATCCGGCGATGCAAACGGCGCAGACAAGCCCAAGGGCGACTTCTCCCATCCGGTGGATCATGGTGCTTGGACGCTAGTAGCTCCTGATTCGATGCCTTGTTGGAACTGCATGGGGTCGCAGGACGTCCAAGAGTCATGTACCGAGTCGCTGGTGTGCTGCTCGTTGCCTCGCTGGTAGCCGGTTGCGGATCGTCGGATCCTGCCTCGGAGCCCGCAACGCCGTCGGCGGACTCGACCCTGCCAGCGTCGACCGTGGCCGCTCCGGTGGTGGAACCGTTGGCGGTCAGCGCTGGTGTGGTCCGTGCCCCGATACAGCCCGATGCCCCGGTAGGTGCGTTGGCGTCGGGGTGGAATGACGCTGGGTTCGATCTACTTCGTCGACAACCCATCGAGCAGAACGTCGTGTTCAGCCCGGCCAGTATCGGCCATGCGTTACTGATGGCAGCCGCAGCGGCTGACGACCCGACCCGAACGGCGATCGAGGAATCGTTCGGCCTCCCCGCTGGCGCACACGACGCCTGGAACAACATCGACCAGACCATCGCCGCAGCCCAGTCCGACCAGGTGACCGTCAAGATCGCGGACCGCATCTGGCCGACCGTCGGGCTGCGACCCGAACAGGCATGGGTGGACCTGCTCGCCACCCATCACGGCGCCGACGTCGTGCCACTGGACTTCGCCAGTAACGCCGAAGCGAGTCGTGCCACGATCAACGAGTGGGTCAGCAATCGCACCGAGGGCCTGATTCCCGACCTGCTCCCCGAGGGATTCATCGATCCGACCACGGTGCTCGTGCTGACCGACACCGTCTACTTCGCTGCGGATTGGCAACGACCGTTCGGCAAGTACGGCACCGTCAACGACACGTTCACCACCCTGGACGGCACGACCGTCGACGTGTCGTTCATGCGTGAGCTCGAGCTCGCCGACCGGCGCGGCAGCGGTGACGGGTTCGTCGGTGCAGAGATCCCGTACGCCGGTGGTGACTACTCGATGCTCGTGCTCGTCCCCGACGAGGGCCGCTTCGACGACGTCGTCGAACGCATAGACCAGGATCTGCTCGACGAGATCGACGCCACCTTCACCACCGGGCCCTACGAACTCCTGCTGCCGAAATGGGACGACAACTACCGGATCGATCTGCTCGAATGGCTCAACGAACTCGGCGCCGCCCCCGGCGCATATCCAGGTATCAGCCCCGACGCGTTTCTCGACGCCGCTGTGCATGCCGCCGACATCACCGTCGACGAGCAAGGCACCGTTGCCGCCGCCGCAACAGCACTCTCATTTCCCGAGGCCGGACCTCCCGAGCCGGAAATGACGGTCGCTGCGGACCGGCCATTCATTTATCTGATCCGTCACCGCCCGACCGGGCTCGTACTCTTCGCCGGCCACGTCACCAACCCGACCTGACAACCCGACGAGCCGTGCCGCAGCTCTCCGCGCTCCACCATTGGGGCTCTTGAACTCGAACAGACGGTCCTGTGACGGCGCCCGCGAAATTGCGCCGCAAATGGGCCGCGCTCGGGCGGCGTCTGCACCAAGGTTGATTATGCGTGACCAAGTGTGCGTTCCGCCGGAGGTCAGGTCTCAGGGATGGCGCACCGTCACAGCGCCCGCGTCGTCGAGTACCAGCGTGGCGTTCGCCGTGACCGGACTGCATCCAGGTCCATTCACCCGATACTCCTCGGTCGCAACAACACCCTCGCGGACCCTCGACGTACCATCTGGCGAGGTGGTGCTCAGCCGGTACGTGTAGCTGTCCGGGTCGTCGCCGATCCGCCAGGGAGGTGGCGGTGTCTCGTCTGGCGGTGTCGGCTGTGACGGATCGATCGGTGTGTGACACGCGCCGTCGATGCACAACTCATTCACGACCCAGCCGAGGGGAACGTCAACGCCGACTGCGGACGCCATACCCATGGCGGTGCAGTCCCGAAAGGAGCTACAAGCTCCTAACCCCGCGACGAGAAGCACGACACATGACGCCAGTCTGGCCCTTCGCACGGGGTCAGTCTTGCAGGGCGCCAACACCAGGGGCGCGAGGCAGATCACACCTCGACCACTCTGACGTCGCTGGGCGGCTGCCGGCGGCGATTGCCGGACACTCCAGCTGTGCGGTTACGCACGTGATGGTGCGGCGCTCGGTAAGGGCCGTTGTGAGCGGCCGGGCGGTCGACAGATGTCGGGTTACGGCGCTCGCGTTATGTGTGCGCCGTCGCCGCCGATCGCAGCACCCGCCATACTCCCGGTGATGGCTTGGTGGCCCGAGGACCAATGGCGCCGAATGTGGAATGGTGACGACTGCGGAATGTGCGCAGACGCGGCCATGGTAACCAACCCGTTCGGAGACCTGATCGTGGAGACTGACTGGAGCTACGTGCGTCTCAGCGTCAATCAAACCCAAGCGGGCTACTCCGTGGTGATCGCCAAGCGACACGCACCCGAACTACATCATCTGACGCCGGACGAAAGGTGCGGCTTCTGGAATGACGTGTCAACGATGGGTGAGGTGATCTACGAATTGTTCAATCCAGTGAAGTTGGCGAATCTCTCGATGGGTTTCCGTATGCCCCACGTCCATTGCCACGTGCTCCCGCAGTACCAACATGACGACCCCTTCCGCCTGCTGAATCCGCAAGACGGCGACGTGCGTCTATCAGACGCCGAGTGGGCAGAACGCGTCCGGGCGGTTCGGGCAGCGTTCGTGGCAGCCACCTCCCGGTAGAGCGTTGATCCGCTGCCAGATGCTGCGGTGAAGAGATACTTTGCCGATGCGCATTGCTCTCGTCACTGGAACGGTGGGCGTCGGGAAGTCGACGACTGGATACGCAGTCGCCGAGCGCGCAGCATCGCAAGGACGCTCGGCAGCGTTCCTCGATGTCGACGAGCTCTCGCGCCTTTGGCCCGTGCGAGCTGACGATCCCTTCAACAACGACCTCATCTTGCGCAACCTTGCGTCGCTCGTTGGGAACTACGCCGATGCTGGCGCTGAGCTGCTCGTGTTGGCCTGGGTCGTGCAAGACAACCACGCACTCGTTCGACTTGACGAAGCCGTCGCAACATCGGTCTTTGCGGTCCGACTCGTGGCTCCGACGCCGACCATCGAAGCGCGGTTGAGGCAACGACACCGGGGAACCGAGTCCGACGGACTGGCCTGGCACCTCGATCGCGCCCCCGAGCTGGCTGCGATTCAAGATCGCGGGCTACAGCTGCCGATCATCGACGCGTCAGGCTCGATCAGCCAGACCGTCGACGCTGTGCTCGGACTCATCAGCTGAGCGTCCAGGTCTGTTCATCGCGCCGGCCGAGCGCCCCGAAACGACGTCGACGGGTCGGTTCCTACGGCAACGCAACGGCCCAAGCATGAGTATCGCGAGGCAAGTACTGCGACTTCGCCGTCGCCAGGCTGACCAGCGCGCCGGCTCTACTCGGCCAGATCGCCCACATCAGAACTGCGAATACCGAGCGCTGCACTGCGGCCGATATGCCTGCCAAAGTGTGGCGCTAGGGCCGAGGTGCGGCGCGAGTAGTGTGCTCCCTGACGGGATTCTGATCGCCCGAAGTGTGGTGCTCGGGCGGTGCCAGAATGTCCGTGATGTCGGTTCCTTCCATTCGATTCCGGCCCCTCGCCGAGAGCGACCTGGTAACCCTCGTGGAGTGGTTCGCTGAACCCGAGATCGCTAGGTGGTGGAACCAGCCCGCCGAGTTCGAGAGTGTCCGCGCGAAGTACCTCCCACGCATCGAGCAACGCGAACCGACCCAGATGTGGATCGCCGAGATCGACCACGAAGACGGCGGACTCCTCCAGAGCTACCTGCACGTCGACTACTCCGAACACGACGAATGTGTCGGTATCGCGGAGGCGGTCGGCATCGACTATCTCATTGCCGGTCCACATCGAGGTCGGGGTCGAGGCCGGCTCGTTCTTCGTGCCTTCGCCGACTGGACGCTCGCTGGCTATCCCAAAGCGTCATGCTGCGTCGCGACTCCCGCCCAAGCGAACGAGGCGTCGTGGCGTGCCCTTGAACACGCAGGTTTCTCCAGAGTCGGCGAGTGCCAGCCACCCGACGAGCCCCTCGCGTACGTCTACGTTCGTGAGCGCGAGGGCCATTCGACTCAAAGCGAAATGTGATCGCCGCTCGGCCCGGTTCCTACGTTGAAGGCTGCGACGATACCCACATCAAGTGTTTCCTTGGGGCCGACATGCCCGTGATAGTGCTGCGTCACGCTTGGGCCGAACTCAGTCGCCACCGGAACACGAGCCGCAGGGATTATGCGGGCCGATACCGAGCGGTCGATCGGCCGAGGTTGACGCTTGCGCCGGCCGCACAAACCGGGCAATCTGCGCTACTTCGGGCTCGCTTCGACCTGCGGTAGGTGGCAGTGCGGAATGCCCCTCGGCGGGCGGTGTCGCTACATTGGCGCGCATGGCGAACGAGGCGATGCGCGCCAACTGGGCGACCGGGGCCGAGGGATGGGTACGCAACGAGCGGATCTTCGACGCCGTGCTCTCCCCGTTCACCGCAGCGGTCCTGGGCGCGGCCGACCTCGGCTCGGCGCGGCGGGTGCTCGACGTCGGGTGCGGGACGGGCACCCTGCTCGACGCGGCGGTGGCGGTCGGGGCCGAGGCGGTCGGGGTCGACATTTCGCCGGCGATGGTCGAAGCGGCGAGCCGGCGGGTGCCCGCCGCCACAGTCGTCACGGCCGACGCTCAGACCGCCGACCTGCTCGCGGCCGCGCCGGGCGCGCCATTCGACCGGGTGGTGTCGCGCTTCGGGGTGATGTTCTTCGTACAGCCGGAGGCGGCGTTCGTCAACATCCGGTCCGCAACGGAGCCCGGCGCGCGCCTCGCGTTCGTGTGCTGGCGGGAGGGCGAAGCCAACATGTTCTCGCTCGGCCTCCGAGCGCTCACGGCACGCCTGGCCGATCCGTCGGCTCCGCTGATGCCCGGCGCGCCCGGCCCGATGGGCCTCGCCAATGCCGATCGGATACGAGAGGTGCTCACCGTCGCCGGCTGGTCGGACGTGACGATCGAACCGACCGACGGGCTATGCGATTACTCGATTGACGGTAGCGACGGCGTCGAGGAACGCCTGGCGGTCGCCCTGAGCACCACGGTCGGGCGGGCCGCGCGGGCCGAGATCGAGCCGCGCCTCGGCCCGGACGGCTGGCAGGCTGTGCTCAACGAGGCCCGCGTCGACCTGCGCGCCCAGCTGGTGGACGGCGCCGTCCGGTTCATCGGCCACACGTGGCTGGTCACCGCGACCAACCGCTAGCCGGTCAAGCAACCGAAACCGTAGAGTGCCAGCCGCTCGGCCTCCGCGTGGTCGATGGGCTGGCACGACGGCGTGAATATCGGGTGCTCGGCTTGGGCCGTGATGCGGCGCGTGTTGCACCGGGCGGCACGTGTTATCGGGCGCAGTTGTCGAGTGAGGTCGGTTGGGTCAGTCATCGACTGCTCGTTAGCCGCGTGATTCGAATGCGGCGGCCAGGTCGGCGTCGATACGTGCGTTGAGATCCTCGTCGGGCATCGTGCTGAACAGCGCTTCGGGAAACACCTCGGACTCGAGGTAGGACTTGGCAAGACATGCCGCTTGTTCGGCGCTCAGCAGGCATCGCCTGCGAAGAGTTCAGTGAGTCGGCTCTCCAGATCAACGCACTCACGCGCAGAGACAAACACCTGGGCGCGTTCGGTATCGGTCCATGCCAGGCCGGTGAGATCCGTTCCTTGATCTGCCCCCACTCCGATCAGCCGATCTCGATCGAAGTCGTCGACGACGGCGGCAGCAACACAATCAGCGCGGTTGGGCCGAACTCGAGTGACCAACTTGCCACTGGTGCTCGGGTTACGGCGTGGTCCATGAGCTTGCGCCCAGGTTCTCGCCGGCGATGAGGGTGCTACAGCCGGGCGAACTGGTCCACGGAAAGCTGCTGTGCGAGTCCTTGGGACGCTGCTTCCTCGGTGTCGACCACCGCAATCTGGACGAGATAGTTCGACGACGTGAACACGATGAATGACGAGACTCCGGTCTCGTCCGACAACGTACGACCGACTGCCCCCGGGATTCCCTCGACATCGAACTCAACCGGCGCGACCGCTGCGTTGCCCTCGGTGAGCTGCAGGGCTCGTTCCGCGTAGGCGGCGGCGCCGTCGGGATCGGAGAACTCGTAGAGGAACACGATGATCAATCCGCTCTGGTCTTCGGTCTCCCAAAATCGCTGGTAGCCCCTGACGAACCCGGCGTCGGTCAGAACCTGCTCGGCGTCTGGCTCACCGTCGTCCCTGATCGCCTTGGCCAGGTCTGATGGCCCAGTGTCGCCCAGTTCATCGTCGACCTGCGCGAAGCCCTCGGGCACCGAAGTGACGAGAAGCTGCCCGAGCGGATCGTCGGGCGCCACCGTCGCCGCAGTCTCCTCCGGCACAGTAGACGGAGTCTCAAGAGGCACGGACGTCTCCACGACGGGCACATTGGTCGCATCGACACCGACGTCACCGGCCGACTCGCCGCTGCTGCACGACGCGATCACCAGGGCGCCGACGGCGCAGGCCATGAGGCGACCAATCCAACGGTGCACGGTGATCTCTCCCTGGGTCAGATGCGCACCCCCCGTGGGCACGAGACGCCGACTGTACTCAGCAGCACCACCGGGAGTCAGCGCACCCGTGCGACGAACCCGTGACGCGAATTCGTGACGCGCGAGATGGGCCGCAGTCGCAAGCGTCTTCACCGATGCGGGTCGTGATTACGAGCGACACTATGGAGTGGGCTTGGTCGACTGACGGTGACACCGGCAAAGTTGCGTCCGGCGACACCGGGTGAGTTCGGCTGGGTGGGCGATCTGCCGGTTGCGTTTCCTCAGCGATGGTCAGGCGTTGCGAGCATTGTGGTTGTTCTCGGCGGGTCTTCGCTTGGCCTATCGTCCGCAGCAATGGGGGACTTGGCAGTCGACACTGCGCTCACACCATTGGCAGATGGCAGGTTCACGGCGACGCTGTCGCGCGACTGGGAGATCTGGGGCCCCAATGGCGGCTACATGGCGGCCTTCGCGCTTGGCGCCGCTCGCGAGATGTCCGGCCGTGCCCGGCCGGCGAACGCCACCGTGCACTTTCTCGGTGTCGCCTCGTTCGACGCACCGATCGAGGTGACCGCCACCGTGCAGCGGGCAACCCGGCAGGCCACAAGCGTGCACGTGAGCGTTGAACAGCTCGGAAAATCGATCCTTGCGGCAATGATCTGGGCCGTCGACACAGGTATCGACGGACTCGAGCACGACGACGCTCCCGCGCCGAACGTACCGCCTTGGCACGAGCTGCCCACCATCTCCGAACGGATGGCGGGCGACCCCAATACGACGCCAAGTCAATACGCGTTCTGGCAGAACTTCGAGCAACGTCCCACCACCTGGCTCGGAAGCGAACACTGGGAGCAGCGCGAGCTCGGGCCCGCACAATACGAAGAGTGGTTGCACTTCGCCTCGCCAACCCCCAGCGACAAGTGGGCACAAGCACAGCGTCTGCTCCTTCTCGTCGATCTGGGCGGATGGCCCGCGATCGGCCGTCGCCACCGGACCGAGGAGTGGATCGCACCGAGCATCGACGTCTCGTGTGAGTTTCACCAACTCGACCCCGCCGACGAGTGGTTTCTCCTCCAGGGCACAAGCCCCGTCGCGCGCGACGGATTGATCGGGAGTCACCAACAAGTCTGGAACGATCGCGGCGACCTTGTTGCGAGTGGCATCAGCCACTTGATCTGCCGACGCATCAGCTAACCGAATCAGCTATCCGCCGTCCACTCAATTCGGAGAACGGCCGGGAACGCCACCGCTAACACTGCACCCCCGGCGTGATCGGTCACCGCCCATTGGGCAAGTGCGGCGTCACGGTTGGGCCTGATTGATGCACTGCAGCGCGAGTTTTCGCGGCGCGAGCGCGTTACGGGGCGGGTGTTATCGAGTGCCCCCGACCGCCCTTCGGTGGCGCCTCCAGCGACCCGGTGCGACCTGCGAAGATGATTCTGTGGGCCG
>JANPKU010000129.1:0-3780 GCA_031426215.1 Actinomycetes bacterium | reverse complement strand
TCTGTGATCGCTTCCTCGCTGGATTCGATCTCGGTGATGTCTTCGCCCACGGACGTGAGGCCGCGGATCCCACCTCTGCTGTCACGAAGGAACGTGCTCGTCCATCGAACGGTGATCGTCGACCCGTCGGTCAGTGGGACTTCGGTGATCCATTGTGACGCCAACTGCTCCGAGGTGATCGCTGCGCGGATCGAACGCTTCAACTCGTCGTGCGCTGAGGCGTCGTCGAGCAGACTGTGTCCGACCGCCTCGGCGAGCGTGGAACCGAGCCGGTCTCGCATCGCAGTGTTCATGTAGGTGACGTCGCCGTTCCCGTCGGTCACGAGGCCGAACAGCACCAGCGCGTCCAACATCCGGTGGAGGCGTTCATCATCGGCGAGTTGCGCCGTGAACGCGGCCCGCTCGAACAAGACCTGGTAGCTCTCGAGTGCCGAACGAACGTGGTCGATCGGCGAGAAAGGATCGACGTCGGTCGCGCACTCGTCGCTTGTGCGCACGTGGTGATCGGGCATCACCTGCCACTTCCTGACTCGTAACGAAGCGGCACGATTCGAAGGGTACTCGCGAGATGGTCGGAGTTGTGACTGGCCCGAACGGCTTCTGGTGCGGTCCAGCGATCCCCGTGCGCTTTATCGAGGGTTGTCCTCTGCCATTTCCCGAGGCCCCGCCGGGTCGGGCCTCGGGAACTGACAGGCACCAGCCCTGATATCACCCGTACGATCCGACGGATGGCCGGGGTCTGGAACGCCGTAGCCGTCCACCTGGAACGCCTGCGGAGGTTCCGATCGGCCGACGGCGCTTTCTTCCGGAGTCACCTGCGGTGCGCGGTGGTCCGGAGCACGCAACGAGGTTGGGTTCGCCATCCAGTATTCCGGGCCGGCACATCGTGATACCGCGGTGATCGGTCAGCGCTGATCGTGAGGGTGCAGTGCCCGACTTCGAATGAAATCCGCCGCGTCTGCCGGTTGGAGAAGGGACATTCTTCGTGGCGAAGTGTGCGTGCGGGGGTGCTGCCGACGGACGACCCTGTGCGTTGGGCCCGTGTAGGCCTGTGACGTTCTCGCATCGAACAGCGAGGAGATTGGCTCATAGGGTTTGGTTGGTGAACCAACTGCTCTCGGTGAACGAGAGCTCCATCGGAGCCGCGGAGTTCGTGGCGTCATGCGGGACGATCGTCGCCACGTTCGACCGTTCGCAGGACTCGGGCAACGTGTCATGGATCGTTGCGACCGAGACGGGTGAGTTCTTTGCGAAGTCTGCGGGCACGACAGCGCCGGTTGCGGCGGGGCGACCAGTCCCGTACTTCGACCACGCTGGACGGGTGCGGCTCCTGCGCAATGCGGTCGTTGTCGCTGGCTCATGTGACCACCGCTCGTTGGCCCGCCTGCGCAACGTCGCGGAGACAAGCGACGGTCCGGTCCTCGTCTACGACCGCGCACCCGGCGAGCTCATCGCAACACCCCGCGAACGCCGCGCCGACCCCGACTCGCCCTACCGGCGCTTCGGGGCGTTGCCCGCCGAGCGTCACGTCCCAGTCATCTCCGAGCTCTTCGACGCGCACGTCGCCCTCGCCGCAGCAGGTTGGATCGCGTGCGACCTCTATGACGGATGCCTCATCGTCGACTTCTCCTCAGACCGGCTCACGCTGATCGACCTCGACACCTACGTCCGCGGCCCGTTCGTCAACACGATGGGTCGCATGTTCGGTTCAAATCGCTACATGGCGCCCGAGGAGCATGTGATGGGTGCCACCGTCGACCAGCGGACCACGGTGTACACCCTCGGACGCCTCGCCCTCCACCTCGGCACCTCCACGACTGACGACCCGGCGAGGTACGTCGGCGGGCACGGCCGCGCCGCAGTCCTCGTCCGGGCGACGTCTCCCCATCCGGCGGACCGCTATGCCGACGTTGCCGCACTCGCCGCTGCGTATGCCACAGCGACCTGACCTCGCCGGCTAGCGCGCGGCGTAGTGACACCGATCTCAATGCCTTGCCAAAGAACGTGGAAGCTTCGTCAAGGGCGCACTACTGCGGTCATCGTTCGCATAGCTCCGAGGAAGCGCACCAATGTCGTGCCCGGGCCAGAACCGTATTGTCACTAGCATGGGCAGCTTCAGATGCCGTCGAGCGAGTCCCCGTACGTTTTATCGAGGGTTGTCCTCTACCATTTCCTGGGGCCCCGCCGGGTTAGCTCAGTTGGTAGAGCACTTGATTTGTAATCATGAGGTGGCGAGTTCGATCCTCGCACCCGGCTCCACGATCCCCCCAGCGTGCAGGCCATTTCCGGTTGAAGCGCGCAGTCGGAATCGGTCGGGTGTCCACGAGGTGTCCACGGGTCGTGCCTCGTCGCAGGTCGGGTCCGGCAAGTCGTGTGCGCACGTGTTCGGAGGGGATCCGGTGATCGCACAGGCGCCAGTTGAGGGCACCCCCTGACACCGATCGATAGCCGCCACCGGAAGCAGGATCGACCTGCACCCTCCGGCACGACTGCAGTGCATAGAGAATCACGGAGTCAGTTGGCGGGGGATAGCCGTTCTCGTCATCGTTACATGTAACATTTGATGCATGGCTCGTCGACAGTCTTCGTCACCCACCGCCATTCGTGTCCGCGCTCACCGCCAGCGACTGCGCGAACAAGGGCTTCGACCGATTCAGATCTGGGTTCCCGACGTCCGATCCCCGCAGTTCGCGGCTCAGGCGCACCAACAATCACTCGCCGTCGCGTCGAGTCGACACGAAGCCGACGATCAAGCGTTCATCGACGCGCTGGCCGGCGACGAGTGAAACGAGGCGAGATCTGGACTGCGTCGGCGAGTAGCGGCCACGCCGGCAAACCCCGACCCGTCGTCATCGTCCAAGACGACCGCTTCGACGCCACCGCCTCGGTGACCGTCTGTGCGTTCACCACTGATCCGACCGACGCACCATTGATCCGACTACTCGTTGAGGCCGACGACATGACCGGCATTCGCGAAACCAGTCGGCTGATCGTCGACAAGGTCACGACCATCCCCCGTTCGAAGCTGGGCGAACGCATCGGCCAGCTCAGCGACGACGACACGATCAGACTGTCGCGTGCTCTGGTGGTGTTCCTCGGTCTCGCAGGAACCTGACGAACGCGCACACTTCACACACCCAGAATCTCCGACCCGGCAGTCAAGACGGGCCGCACCACGGCCCAAGCAGCGCGCCGCGCTTCGGCGACCTGCGGTGCCGCCGACAGAATCTCGAGAACGTTGTAGCGGTTTCGCTTCGCCCAGGGGTTCACATGTGTAGAGACGACGATGATGACAACTCTCCACGACTTCGATGCCTTCTTCCGAAAGGCGGAGCCACGTCTGCGGCGCGCCTACGGTGGACGCCTGGCACCGCACTGCGTCGGTGACGCGGTCAGCGCTGCGTTGGAGTTCGCCTGGAAGAACTGGGACCAGGTCGCCCCCATGGAGTATCCGGTGCCCTACCTGTTCCGTGTGGGATTGTCGAAGTCTCGCCTCCGAAAGCAGGGCCGGCTTCCTGCGTCGCCACCCCTCGAGATGGCGTCCGTCGAACCGGCGTTGATCTCTTCGATGCAGCAACTTCCTCGCCGACAGCGCGAAGTCGTCTGGCTCGTCGAAGCATGCGAGTGGACACCGACCGAGGCCGCCGAGGCGCTTGGACTGTCGTTGTCTGCTGTCAGAACCCACCGCACTCGAGGGCTGGAACGCCTTCGCCACCACCTGGGGGTGAACGCCAATGCATGAACCGACCGACCAACTCCGCGAATGGTCCAAGGCCCTCG
>JANPKU010000128.1:0-5351 GCA_031426215.1 Actinomycetes bacterium | reverse complement strand
TGAACGACTGTTCGTGTCGGTGCGCACCGTCGAGACCCATCGGTCCCACATTCACCAGAAACTCAATGTCCGCAATCGTGCCGAACTGGTCCGCCGCGCTAAGCAAGCGGGACTGCTCGACGGAGACGACCTCGTACAGTGACGGACAACCAGGTTCGTGACACCATCGAGCGACGACATGCGCGCCCCTTCGGCGCCAGGCGGACCATGCCGGAGTGTGCGTACTTCCCCACAGGCTGAATCCGTAGACGGCACAGATGCGCCATCGGCGCCGAACTGGCTCAATGTAGGTCAGGCCCGCTGAATGAGGAGGCACGATCATGCATTGGAATTGGGACGAGAACTGGTCGGCGTGGACCTGGTCGGGCACCGCCCCGAACGTCAAATAGCGTGGGTGTCTCGTCGATGGTGAAAGAACTCATCGTCTTCGACCTGGACGGGACGCTCGCAGAGAGCAAACTGTCGATCGACCCCGAGATGGCGGGACTACTGGGCGCGCTCCTCGCGGTTGTCCGGGTTGCGATCATTTCTGGTGGCGATTGGCCTCAATTCGAGCGACAGTTGCTCCCCTCGTTGCCGCGAGCAGCAACCCTGAAGGATCTCTCGCTGCTCCCTACGTGCGGAGCGAAGTTCTACAAATACGATGCTTCGTGGACCCGGCTTTACTCGGAAGACTTCACCGCCGAGGAGAGGCGCAAGATCATTTCGTCGCTGGGGCAGGTCATTCAGGGGCCGGACTTCCTCGTAGGTGCGACGTGGGGAGAGCAGATCGAGGATCGAGGCAGCCAGATCACGCTGTCCGCACTCGGACAACAGGCGCCGATCGCAGCGAAGAAGTCGTGGGATCCCGACTTTGCGAAGCGCAAGAGGACGAAAGCGTTCCTCGAAACTGTCATTCCGGAGTTCACGGTGCGACTGGGTGGCACGACATCCGTCGACATCACCAGGCAAGGTGTCGACAAGGCCTACGGGTTGAACAAGCTCCGGGACATTCTGGACATCGACATTTCGCAGATGATGTTTGTCGGCGATGCGATCTTTCCCGGTGGGAACGACTACCCGGCGAAGGAGCTGGGCGTCACGACCATCCAGGTCAGAGATCCCGACGAGTCCAAACGCGTCATCGAAGCGATTGTCGGTTGTCTGGAACCGACCGAGAGCGGCGCCCGATGTCGGCCCCGTGATGAGTGACTTTCGCCTGCGACGCCTCGGCGTCGTGATGGAACCTGAATCAAACGATCCACTGGAGGCAGAGGGCGTCTTGAATCCGGCGTCCGCACGCGGCCCGGATGGTCAGCTGTACCTGTTCCCTCGCTTGGTCGCTGCGGGCAATTTTTCGCGGATCGGTATCGCGCGGGTGACGTTCGACAAGGCGGGCGACCCCGACGGGGTGGAACGACTCGGTATCGCCCTCGAACCGGAGACCGACTACGAACTTCGGCCCGACGGCACCGGCGGTTGCGAGGATCCGCGCATCACGTTCGTCGAACCGCTCGGACGGTACGTCATGACGTACACTGCGTATTCGCCCGTCGGCCCGAGGATCGCTCTGGCGATATCGGACGACTTGGTGAGCTGGGAGCGGCTCGGGTTGGCAACCTTCCTTCCGTACGATGGCATCGAATTCGAGGGCGTCGACAACAAGGACGCAAGCGTCTTTCCCGTCGCCATCCCGGATCCGTCGGGCCAGTTGTCGATGGCGATTCTCCACCGGCCGCTCTTTGCGGGCACTCGCCCCGAAGAAATCGCCTGCGACGGCGCGCCGCGCATCGTCGACGTGGAGCGCGAGTGCATCTGGATTTCATACTGTTCCACCGCCTTGGCAGATTGTGCACCTTCTCACCTTCGTCATTTCGGTTCGCATCACCGGCTGGCCGTGCCCGTCGCACCCTGGGAGCGCGTCAAGATCGGCGGCGGAGCTCCACCGATCCTCACCCGGCACGGATGGCTCAGCGTGTATCACGGGGTCAGCGAGCTGTCGTCGTCAGTGGAGCGCCCACGACGGCTGCGCTACTCGGCCGGCGTCATGGTCCTTTCGCAGCAGAATCCTGCAAACGTCCGCTACCGATCGAGCGAGCCGGTGTTGACACCAGCGCTGGAGCAGGAACGCACCGGGGCGGTTGCCAACGTCGTGTTTCCCACGGCCATCGATCGGCGCGATGACATCGGATCCCCGAGCCGCCTCGACGTGTACTACGGGATGGCCGACAGCCGAATCGGAGTAGCGAGGCTCGACGTCCCCGAACACCTACCAGGCGAGCGCGGTGGCGGTCCTACGGTGGAATACGGCCACGGTGGCGGTCGTGAACGCAGCAAGCCAACCGAGTCCGAGGAGCAGGTAGCCGAGCTGGTCGAATCGCCCGGTGAATGCCCCGTCGATCATCACACGTGATGCACCGCGTGCGGGCATGAATGCACCCCATGCGGGCGGACCGCTGGGGAACATGACACTCTGGCCCAAACCGACGTCGATGAAGGCGAGTAGCAGGATCAGATATAGGCCACCGAGGCGGCCGACCAGAGGCCCGAGCAGCACGCCGATCATGGCGTAGGTCGCGGCGATGAGCAGGTTGGCACCGGCGAACACCACCCATTGATGGGGCGGGTACATGGCACCGGAAACGGCGACCGCGACGAAGGTGGCGAGCAACGTTGCGGCGCCGATGATGCCGAGGCGGCCGATGAGGATTTCCCTGGACCGGTAGCCGGCAAGCACCAGACGACGGTCGCCGCCTGCGGAGCCAGTGACGATGAAGAGTCCCGTGAGGCCGGCAAGGAATGCCGAAGTCACCGGCACCATGGTCGCCGCGTGCATGCGCCGTTCAGACAGGAACGCCGTGAATTGTTGACCGCCCTCGGTGAGGGCGATCGGACCGGGCACGTCGAGGGTGACGTTGACGGCCATGACAATGAAGACCGAAGGGACCACAACCAGCAACGCCAACAGGACCCGGTTGCGGCGGTACTCGCGCGCTCCTGCACGAAGTACTGCGATCACTCGGACTGCCGCTCCGGCGTTCCCGATTGGAGGTGTGTGCAGAAAGGTTGTCGTTGACGCCGGCGATGCCGAAGGTGTCGATGTCGCCACCGGCACGACTCTCGGGCGCGAGACGCCTAACTCCGAGGAGGCGGGCGCCGCAAGGACTGATGATGTCGGCCGGCGGACGTCAGCGGCCGATGCTGGACGGGTGGTGACGACGAGGCGGACAACAGCCAGGCTTGCGAGACCGACCGCCCACGCAATCGACCATCCCACGTCGCCGATCGGGCCCGCATGGCCGCTGGCCTGGCCGATCAGCACCAGCGTCGGGAAGTGGAGTGGCAAGAGCTGAGTGACGCCCGAAGTTGCGGATCCCAGGGCGGGCCCGAAGAAGACGTCGAACACCCAAGCGAGGGTGATCAGTAGCGCCCCGTTCATTTCCGAGCGCACGAGCGTACCGACGAGCACTCCGAGCGAGAGGTAGGTGATTGCGATCACCACGGTTGCCGCGATGGCGCGCGTGGGATTTGTGAGGCCGGAGCGCGCCGCCAGTGCGGCGAGTCCGCCGGCCGCTGCGAGGAGGGCCAGCCCGAGTGCCGCGATCAGTCTGCCGGCGACGACCGGCCCTGTCCGTTGAGCCGCCGCAGCGAGACGGCGATCGGCCCCTCGGGAGCCCGTGACCTGGAAGAAACCGGCGAGACCAGCCAGCGCCGCGGCCGCCCATCCGGCAGTGGCGGCCTCGATCTGGCCACGGTCGCCCGTGCCGCCCAACAGTTCGGAGAACTCGGCCAATGTTGCACCCCACACGAAGACCAGGACGACGGGTACGACGATGAGCAGCACAAGGTTCAGGGGCCGGCGCGCATAGTCGAGCGCCGCCCGTCGGCCGACGAGCGCCGTCATCGCGTTCATCGCTCGACCGTGATTCCGTCACGCATCTCGACGAGCCGGTCGAAGCGCTCCTCGTCGTTGACGAAGTGGCTGATGACGACGACGCTGCGACCTGCGGCCCGTCGCTCGGCGGTGAGATCCCAGAATCGCACGTAGGTGTCCCAATCGAAACCGGCGTATGGCTCATCGAGGAGTAGCACCTCGGGGTCCGCGAGCAGCGCCAAGGCCAGGTTGAGCTTTGCTCGGGTGCCGCCCGAGAGCTCCTCCACCCGCTCGTGCCGCCATCGGTCGAATGCGAGTGTCGAGTAGAGGCCCTCGGCGGCGGCGGTCAACGATTCGGTGTCCATCCCATATGCGACCGCGAACAACTCGAGGTGCTCGTCGCAGGTGAGCCGATCGTACAGAACGGGTTCCTGCGGACAGTATCCAATGCGGCCTGCGACCTTCACCTGACCAGCGTCAGGGGCCAATGCTCCGACGAGGATCTTCATGAGGGTGCTCTTGCCCGAGCCGTTCTCGCCGACGAGGCCCACGACTTCACCAGCGCTGACGACGAGGTCAGCGCCCCGAAGCACCGACAGATCGTGTCGGCGGGGCCAGATTCCTCGCCGGTAGGACTTGGTGATTCCAGTGGCCGTCAAGCCGACGAGCGGTTCAGCGTGGCTGGGGCGATTGGTCGCCGTCAATGCAGTGGGCTCGCCCATCGCTTCTCCTCAAACGCGTCGTGTTTCGAAGATCATCCCAGCTGAGCCTCGATCGGCCATCCGTGGCGGACACTGAAGCAGGCTGCGGTCGGCTACCGAGTGGCCTCGGGCAACGGCCGGGCGTCGGACTTCGGCGCTCCGTACCGTCCACGGATTCGCCGGTCACGCGCGATGGGCACAATTGTGCTGATCCCGCTGGCCGTCACGCGCAAGAGGAAGCGGTGGGCTCGACGCGAGTCTCGCCAACCAGCAAAAGGAACCTGACCATGTGCTTTTCTGCCACAGCGAGCTTCGCCGCCGGAACCGCGCTCGTCGCGGTCGGCGGGCTGACCGTCTCCAAGTCCAGGGGCACAGCCGAGCTGCCGCTCGCTCTGGTGCCGTTGCTCTTCGGTATCCAGCAACTCAGCGAAGGTGTGCTGTGGTTGAGCCTCAACAATGACCTGGCTGTCGTGAGAACCTGGGCGACCTACATTTTCTCCATGTTCTCCCATGTGGTGTGGCCGATCTTTGTGCCGTTCGCGATCTTGTTGGTGGAGCCCGTTGCGTGGCGGCGCCGAGCAATCCGCATCTTCTTGGGGTTGGGCATCACCGTCGGGCTCTATCTCCTGTATTTCATCGTCCGCTATCCCGTCACCGCCACCGTCGAAGGCCGCAGCATCTTCTATGACTCGCCGCACTTCTTCATCATGGGCGCTCTCGTGGTCTACCTGCTGGCGACCTGCGTGACGGGTCTGTTCTCCAGCCACCGTTGCGTGAACATCTTCGGTGTGTTGGCG
>JANPKU010000127.1:0-7958 GCA_031426215.1 Actinomycetes bacterium | reverse complement strand
GCCTAGAACGAACGCAGTCTCACTTGGTGTTGACGGCCACGTACGTCAGAGCAAGCGAGCAGCGGCGTCCACGTCGTCGCCGGTCAGCGTCGACAGCCTGATCCGGTCCGCTCCACCGGATTCGTCACCCGCAAGGCGGAGCGCGTGGCGATTGACGGCGTGCTCGAACGAATTACGGACGTAGCGGGCATTGCCGAATCCGGGCGACCGTTGGGCCTTGTCGAACACATTGGCGAGCACTCCGTCCACATCGTCCGCGAGGAGGTAGTCGGCATCGTCAGCCATCGTGTGCATGATGGTGATCAACTCCTCGGTCGAGAAGTCCGGGAACTCGATCTCCCGCGAGAAGCGCGAGCGCAAACCCGGGTTCGATGCCAGGAACTCCCGCATCAACGCCGGGTACCCCGCCACGATCACCACCAGTCGATCGCGGTGATCCTCCATGAGCTTGACGAGCGCTTCGACCGCCTCTGCCCCGAAGTCCACGCCACGTGGGCCCACCGGTGACAGACCGTACGCCTCGTCGATGAACAACACGCCGTCGAGCGCTCGCCGGACCGTTCGACGGGTCTTCAGAGCGGTGTGCCCGACGAACTGCCCGACCAGGCCGGAACGGTCGACCTCGACCAACCGATTCCGCGGGAGGATGCCCATCGACGCGTAGATCTCTGCGATGAGGCGCGCCACCGTGGTCTTACCGGTACCCGGATTGCCGACGAACACGAGGTGTCGGCTCATCGCCACATCCGACAGCCCGTGGTTGCGGCGCTGGCGCTGAGCTTCGAGCAGGGCGATCAACGCCCGGATCTGTTCCTTGACGGGCTCGAGCCCAACCAGGGCGTCGAGTTCGGTGAGCACCTCGTCGAGTGGCCGGGTCTTCGACACGCTGGGCCGGGGAAGCCACCCCTCAACCTGATCGCCGACAACCCGAACCGCCTTGGTCACGTCGTCGGCCCGACGCCGGAGTTCGGCTCGCACCGAGAACGATTCACCAGACACATCGTGACGATACCCAGCGACACCCGTCGGCGGTCGGCGTACGCGTCGCGCGCCGTGACCAGGAACCATGAGCCCGGCTGCGGCCGCGACATCCATCAGACCGCCGCTCGTGCCAGTGGCAAGGGACAACAATGGCATGAAGATGGCACGGACCGCGAAGCTTTGCGGGCAAGGGATGTTTCACCCTGGTGCGCGCTTACGGCCCGCTCGAGCCGTGGTGCGACCAGACATGGCGTCCGGGCGAGATCGCTAGCGCGCTTACGCGGCAACGGCGACGGGCACGAGTCCTGCCGCCGTGATACGAAGTGGCATGGCCAACGAGCAGGAGCATCCCGAACCCGTCATCGTCGGGACGTTTGGGAGCGTCGGTGAAGCTGAGATCGCGCAGGCACGGCTGCGCGCGTACGGCATCGACAGTGCCCTCGTCGACAACGACGGTGGAGGCACGATCCCGGTCGACAGCGACGACGGCATCGACCTCGAGGTCAGTGCCGCCGACGCGCAGGCAGCCGCCGAGATCCTCGCCGATACTGCACCGGCCTGAGACGACCGAGACGCAGCTGGTCGGAGGTTGCCGCAGCGGCCCTCCGCTGTCCGAAACGTCCAGTCGTCGTAGCTGCGTTCTCGGGACTCGCTCTTCGAGTCGGGGCTGGCTGTTACGGGAGCGACCGTGGACGACCGCCGACGGACCGCTGCACCTCGGCCCGAGCGAGACGCCGCACCTTCACCGACGCAACCAGCCTCAGCCTGGCGGCCCGCTCAGCCCGTGGCCGCCCCGGGGTATCGTCCGGCCGTGACTGAGAACGACCCGCTGCGCAGTGACCTCGCAGCCTCATCCGAATTCGAACCTGCCCGATACGCGCTGTCAGCCGTCGTGTACGCCGAACGAGATGACGAGATCCTGCTCCTGCAGCGGGCTGAAGGATCTGCCATGGCCGGTCAGTGGTTCCTGCCCGGCGGGTTCGTCGAGGCGGGTGAACTCCCCGAGGAGGGCGCCCGACGCGAGCTTTTGGAGGAGGGAGGGGTTCGCATCGACGGCGAGCTCGAGATTGTCGGCTGCTACCCGATGTATGTCTACGGATACGACATGTTGCAGATCTCGTACCGTGGTCGAGTGGTCGATGGCGACGTCACCATCAGCCACGAGCACGACGGCGCACGATGGATCAAGGCGTCGGACATGCGAGCACTTCTCACCGACGGCGTGATCACCGACATGGCCGACGGCAACGACGACGTCGCCCGTTTGCTCGGCCACATTCGAACCGATCTCGACCGATATCTCGCACGAATCGAATCGGTTTGAGGCCGCCCTCGCACCGAACCAGCGGTCGGATCCGCTCGGGTGCGAGAAGTGGCGGATGACCGAGTGTCAGGGAACCATGACGACATGAGTTTGATTTCCGCTGACGCGAACGTCCTGATTCCTGCGGTCATCCAGGCTGGGCCGTCGTACCGGATCGTCAGCAGATGGCTGGATGACGCCGACTACCTCGTCACAGGCGACAAGGATCTCCTCGAATGGGACGATCAGGTGCCGCCGGCCATCACTCCCGCGGCGTTCGAAGATCTGATCACCACTCGATAGCACGCAGGAACGAAACCCTCCCGAGCCGGCCGCCGTGATCATCAACCGCTCGGCGAGGTCCGCCAATCGGCCCAAGTCCTGCGCCACGAAATCACGCGGACGTACCGATGAACCATCGGTCGAGAGGTCGCGCCGAGCGGCAGTCCGGTGCGCGTCGATTCAAGCGCAGAGCGTGAGGCCGGTGCTGTCCAGTTGGAGAATTTCGACGTCATCGCCGCGGACACGGAGGAGAATTTCGGGTTGATTGTTGTCGGTCCACAGTTCCATGTCGCCGCGTCGGAATCCGGTGTCGACCGCAGTCGGCGGCAAATCCGACACAGACATCGTCGCGGTTCCATCGCCACGCATCAGAGCGTTATCCGGATCCCAGTAGAAGATCCTGCCACCAGTGTCGATTTGCTCACCAAGTGGCGTGCCGACGCCCATGATCTCGACAGCGTCGCCTTCACAGTGATCGTCAACGAAGCTATTGGCGATCACATCGATGCGCACGTCACATCCTCGCGAGTCTTGCCACCGGAATCGGTTGGCAGTGATCTCAGGTTCGGCGGCAAGGTCTGAGACGCCCTCGACTGGAGTTGCGCAGTCTCCTGCAGCAACGTCGTCGGTCTCCGCTCGAAGTTCGTCAGGAACGCCGCTCGACGAGCCGCCGCCACACGCCACGAGCACGAGGCCCCCGAGTGCAATCCATCCCGCTCGCGCTCGGCAGCGTTTCGCCATCACGGAACCCGTTGTTCTCGCCCTCACTTCCACCCGGATGACAGTATGCGTCTCGCGGCACCTGTCGTATGCACGCCGAGCGGCAGATCGCCGCACGTCCCCTCGCCCCCCGCCGTACATGAATTGTGGGATCATCACGACATGCGAGTGGTTGGACGCATGGCAACAATTGCCGTGATCGGGTTCCTAGCGGCGTCATGCACCGCGAACACCACGGAGGACGCGTTCATCGCACATCCACGACTTGAGTGCCTCGACGGTGAAACGCAGCTCACACCGCCTTCCAATTACGACACTACACAGCAGGGCGCACCCACCGCCGAGGACGCCCTCCGACCCATCCTCAAATCTGCCGCCGGGCCCAACCGGCAAGTCGTCCGAGTGTCCGATGCGGAGTACGGCCTGAGCACGGACGACCGCATCGTCCTGATTGCCAAAGCAAACGAGACCCGACCCGGCGAGTGGCACTTCGTGGACGAGTTCTTCTGCGGGTAAATACCCGCTTCAACCCGAGCAGATGGCCCGGTATGTGCGCTCGACGCAAGTGGTCGCGCCAGAGCCGGGTGTGTCCGAGAGGGCTCGATAATGCTCCGGATGATCGCCGGCGATCGGAACTGTTCCGCGCTGCAGTGCAGCCCTTCGTGGCGCCGTAGTATCACGGGCATATCTGACCGAGTGGAGCGCTCCGTCGGTGCACTGCGTTCGGGAACCAGCAGCGTTCACGTAACGTCTGATTGGTATGGCATGGCGACTTGCGATCCTTGTCTGTGTCTCGTTGGCTGCAGCTTCGGCGTGCGGATCCGACGACGATCAGGCGACATCGACTTTTCCCACGACCACGGCTGGTCCCACGGTTCCGGGCTCTGAGCCCGTCGCCGATGGTGAATCTCAAGCGGACGGACTGTCGCTGCGCTATGGGAATCTGACGGAACGTTCTATCGATATCGACGCGGACGGCGGTAACACGACGGCCGCTGTAGTGGGCATGAACGAGTTCGCAGCAGACCTGTACACATCGGTCGCGTCAAGCGAACCGGGCAACGTGGTCGTGAGCCCCTACAGCGTGACGTTCACGCTCAGCATGATCTACGCCGGCGCCCAAGGTGCGACAGCGACCGAGATGGCCGACGTGCTCCACGCAGCAGATGTTCCTGGGTGGCAGGAAGGGATCAACGCCTACGACTTGACGCTCGATGCCCGCACCGCCGGGAGCCCGACGACGTGGAGCGCGGCGAACAAAGTGTGGACCCAGCCGGGTTTGGCATTGCGCGACGACTACCTCGATGTGCTGACCGGCGTGTATGGCTCCCCGCTCGCCGAGGCGAACTTCGACACCGATGCCGACGGTGAGCGCCAGGTGATCAACGGGTGGGTCGAGGACAACACCAACGATCTGATTCCCGAGTTGTTCCCCGAAGGGTCACTCGACTCATCCACCGCAATGGTGCTCGTCAACGCCGTCGCGCTGGACGCCCCGTGGGAGTTCCCGTTCGACCCGGCTGCAACCCGCGACGAAGCGTTCACGCGTGCCGATGGTTCGACGGTGAACGTCGCGACGATGCACTACGACGAGTATCTCCCATCGGCCTCGACCGAGGCGTACCAGGTCGTCGAGTTGCCATACGGCGGAGGGGCGTTGTCGATGATCGTGATCATGCCGAACGATCTGGCCGAGTTCGAAGCGTCGTTGACGACCGAGTCGTTGAACGAGGTGTTCGACTCGCTCACCGATGGTGGTATTCACTTGTCGATACCGAAATGGTCGGCTCGGACACATCTGACGCTGAACGACACGCTCGCCGCGCTGGGCATGCCGACTGCGTTCGGAGCTGGGGCCGACTTCTCAGGAATGGTTGACGGTGGCGGGCTCCGGCTCGACCTGGTTGAACACGAAGCGTTCATCGAAGTTGACGAGCAAGGCACTCGGGCAGCAGCCGCCACCGGCGGCGCCATGGCGGCATCTCACGGCCCGACGGTCGAGATCAACCGTCCCTACCTGTACGTCATCCGCGATCAAGGCGCCGGCACGATCCTGTTCATCGGCCGAGTCAACGACCCCACCCAAGCTCCCTGACGCGATGGGAACCAAGGCCAAACGACTGCGGGCCCGGCGACGCCATCGCCCTTGATCCGCCACCCGGAACGGACGGGCCGCTCATATCGATCGCAATAATCACCAAAACATGAATCGGCGATCGCGCCCCCTGATTGCCCGACAGCGAAGCCGGAGCGAGGGATTTCTTTGTCGCCACTGACCCGACTGCGAACGCTTGCCGATTCTGTCGGCTCAGACTAGGACAGGCTCCCCCGACCGGGTCGGTTGGCGATCGCCTCGCCTTGTGCCATGCCTCCGCGTTGCGTTCTCCCAGAGTCCGGGGCCTGTCCAAATGCGCCCGGGTAGTCACCGGCCGACCTGTAGTTCCGGAGTCGTCGGCGGAAGCGAGCGAACCATCCCATACCGCCATTGTGACATGTCCGTAAGTCATCTGATAGGTGGGCCCATACCTCGAGCACTTCGACCCAAGCAATCACAACATTGGCCCCGAGCGGAGCGCCGCCACATCTACCCACGCGTGGCGCCGCACGTTCCTCGTCGCGAGCCGCTATTCGCGACAGTCCGCCGTTTCGACGAACTGACCGTTCTCGGCGATCACGAAGAACACCGTCCGCGAATTGAGCAACGCGGAGATCTCCATCTCGACGCACCACAGGTTGTCGATCTGCTGCTGAAGAGAGACCGCCCAGCCGGAGCCCAGTGCTTCCGACACCGGGTTGGAGCCCGTCTCGTACCCAGTCAGTGCATTGAGCGCTGGATCGACGGTGGCGGTGCTTGCAGCCTGACGAAGATCGCCGACCGTGCCGCTGACCTGGCGGTTACCGACGATCGACACAGCGAGACCGCCGAGCACCACCACCGCCCCGCACCCAACGATGATCATCAGGCGCACTCGCCTCTCGCGCTGTTCTGGTCGGGAGTTGCAGCGTGAGGCATTGGAAGCGACCGTACGGGAGGAGCGCACATTGCTGAGGTTGTTCGCTACGACAACTCGGTGATCATCACCGAACGCGTCGCTGCTGCAGCGTTCGCGGTTGATGAAGCGCGCCACCCTCAGCCGTCTGCCGGAGCGCAGTCAACTGGGCCGGCCCGAACGAGCACCATATGGAATGCTGGATCGATGTCGCTTCGCGTGCAGTGCATCTGCGTCGATTCAACTGACCCCGGCGTCCTCGCACGATGGTGGGCAGACTTGCTCGGGTGGCGCATCACCCATGAGACCGATGACGAGGCTGTGCTCGAGCCGCCCGCCGGGTCCGCCGAGGACGGCGTCTCGCCGGACATGTTGTTCCTTCGCGTCCCCGAGGGCAGATCGATCAAGAATCGACTCCATCTCGACCTGCGCCCCGACGACCAGGCGAAGGAAGTGTCCCGAGCAGAATCACTGGGCGCACATCGTGCGAGTATCGGCCAGGGCGACGACGTTTCCTGGGTGGTGATGGCCGATCCAGAAGGAAACGAGTTCTGCATTCTCCGGCCCCTCACCGAAGCGGAGAGCCTCGGCTGACCACCAACCGGAGCTGGAACACGGCCAGTTCCGTCGTTCACATTCCCTGGCGGGAGATCGAGCGCGGACGTGCTGGTCAGGAGCGGCCCGATCGACCTTGATTGCGGGACATTTGATCGGATCGCTGTCCCGGCCCTGTGCTTGTCGATGTCGTTTGGATCGGTCAATCTGTTCCCGCTGCAGGCCCGAGGTCGGCGTGCGCGTTCAAGGGAGAGCAACGAGATGAGACCATTGCGATACTCGATCAACATCACGCTCGACGGCTGCTGCCATCACGAGGCAGGGCTCCCCCCGGACGAGGAGTCGATGCGCTACTGGACGGCTGAGATGGGACGGGCCGATGCCTTGCTCTTCGGCCGGGTGACCTACGAGATGATGGAGTCGGCGTGGCGGCAACCGGCCACGGGCACGTGGCCTGACTGGATGGGTGAGTGGGAGATCCCGTTCGCCGAGACCATCGACCGAGCGAAGAAGTATGTCGTGTCGAGCACGCTGAGCTGGGCCGATTGGAATGGCGAGCTGGTGCGAGGCGACTTGGGGCAAGCGGTTCAGCGACTCAAGCAGGAGCCGGGTGAGGGATTGTGGGTGGGAGGCGTGACGCTCCCGCTGGCCTTGGCAGATCTGGGACTGATCGACGAGTACGAGTTCGTTGTGCAGCCGGTTCTTGCCGGACACGGGCCGACGTTGCTCGCCGGGCTGCGCGAGCGCATCCAACTCGAGCTGGTGGATCGCCATGAGTTCCGGTCGGGGGCGGTCGCCATGCGATACCAGCCCGCGCGAACTACGGCTTGACCCATCACTGCCGACCTCTCGCCGGTCTTGCCTAAGATCCGTTCGCACATATATACGTGAGGGTGTATATTTAAGGGGTGCCCGCCGACCTTGCCGTTCTTCACGTGATCGCCGAGCCGACTCGCCGACGGATCCTCGATGCCGTGCGGGGCGGAGAGCGTTCGGTCACGGAACTCGTTGATGCCGTCGGTGTGCACCAGCCCGGTGTGTCTCGGCACCTGAAGGTGTTGCGCGATGCGGGCCTCGTCGAGGTCCGTCGCGACGCGCAGCGTCGGCTCTACCGCCTGCGCGCCGAA
>JANPKU010000126.1:0-1613 GCA_031426215.1 Actinomycetes bacterium | reverse complement strand
TCGGGGATCTTCACCGAACTGAAGCCCGGTGCATCGGTGGGCACGATGATCTGACTCATCCCCGCGTATCCAGTGCTCGCCTGCTCGCCGCGTTCGCTAGTTGTGCTCGCCGGGGAGGTTGTCCTGGAATGTGTTGAGGGTTGCGGCTGGTGTTGACCATCCGAGTGCACCGTGGGTGCGGTGGTGATTGTAGAAGTGGATGAACCCGTCGTAGGCCTTGGCTCGTTGACGGTCCGAGGTCCAGGGACGGATGTATGCCCACTCTTCGAGCAGGATTCGATGGAACCGTTCGACTTTGCCGTTGGTCTGCGGTCGGCGTGGTCGGGTCTTCTTCACGGCAGTGCCGGTGACGGTGCAGGCCTGTAACCAGAGCAGCGACTTGTAGCAGGCGCCGTTGTCGGTGATCACTCGTTCGCAGCGCACACCGCGGGTGTTGAACCATCGTTCGGCGCGGATCCAGAACTCTGCGGCGGTGACCGCTTGTTCGTTGTCGAGGATCTCGGAGTACGCGACGCGGGTGCGATCATCGATCGCTGTGTGGATGTATCGGTAGCCGACTCCGGTGTGCTCGCTCGGGCCGCGACCGTGGAGTCGCCACCCGCCTCCGTTGGGGATCGCTGCGATCTTCTTGATGTCGACGTGGATCAGTTCACCAGGTCGTTCACGCTGATATCTGACCACTGGCTCCCGGGTGGCCCGGTCACCGCTGTCGAGCCGGCCGACACCGGCGGCATTCAAGATTGCTTGCACCGTCGATGGAGCCAGGCCGGTGACGTGCGCGATCCGGTCCGCGCCCCAGCGTCGTTTGCGACGCAGATGCAGCACCCGCTTGCGTTGGCGGGCGATCGTCCGATTCGGTGACCGATGCGGACGACTCGAGCGATCCTCGAGCCCCGCCACACCCTCGACGAGGAACCGATCGCGCCACTTGCGCACCGTCTTCGCGTCGAGCTGGAACCGCTCAGCTGTTGCCTCGATCGACCAGCCATCATCGATCACCAACGCGACCATCTTGCGGCGACCCTCGGGCGTCAAAGACGCGTTGGGGTGCTGTCTTCTAACTTGTTGCATGAGTCCTTCTTTGCGAGATGTGAGTTGTCAGAGACCCACAGCCTCGCAAGGAGGGCTCACCTCAACCGCGGACCACCAACACCATCTCGCCAGGGACAACGTTCCCGGTCATCACAGCTAGCGCATAGTGGTCGACGAGGTTGCCGCTGTCCACCGGGCAGGCAGACCAGCGCGACACGCCAGCAACGGTCAGCGGCCACGGCGTCGAGTTACCCGCTCGATCAATCCAGGCAACTGGTCTCACGTCGCGGTGACGAGCGTCCTCGCCGTCCCCAGAATTCGTGCGGGAATCTCGCGCTCCGCGCACAATGTCTGTGTGCAGCGATCTGTAGGCCTGACGCATGTGGCGATGAGCGTGCCGCCGGGGACGCTGACTGACGAGTACCGCTGCGGGCTGCTGGCGTTTTACGGGCGACTGCTCGGGTGGCGGGAAATGGAATCGCTCCGACTCCCCGATCGGTTGACGATCTCAGTGGGCGGCTCGTCGTACATCAACCTCCGTGAGCGCCCGGGCAGCCTGGCGAACTGTGGGTACGAACACT